>NZ_JAOQJF010000050.1:0-15428 GCF_025567195.1 Alitiscatomonas aceti
TAATTCTTATGATCTGATTGATTTCATACGGGACTTCCGGGTTGTCAATAAAGGAGATGGCTCTTATATTAATATTTCCCGAAAGTACAGTTTACAAGGGACTACACAGGGTAGGTATCTGACGGGAGGGGTGCCGCCAGTCAGATTTTCCATGTGATGTTCAAGCTGTCGCTTGTGGCGGCTATGGTGGTGATCATCAAATCCACCACACGCCGCTTGTCATCAAAAGATACATTCTCCCAGGTATCGAGGTAGCCGGAAATCTGGCTGACCTGTTCCGGGCTGATGGCCTCCACAGTCAACTCCGCTATCCTTGCCAGAAGTTCCTGCTTGCGCCCGTCCAGTTCCGCTATCTTCACATTCACATAGGAGAACAGGACATTGTTTGCCCCCGTCAGACTGTCCACCAGCTTTTCAATCTCGCTGTCTACATGGGCAAGTTCCACTTGCAGGGCGGTGATTTTCGGGTTTGCCTTTGCCGCTTTCTTTTTTCCTGTCAGCGTCTTGTAGCTTGCCAGCTTCTTTACCATCTGCTGATAAACAACCGCTTCCAGTTCCGAAGTGATGATTTTCCCACAGCCAGGACAGCTTTTATTGTCCAGCCGTTTCGTGCAGCGGAGATACTGTTTGCCGGAGGGATTGTAGATACTCATAAGAGCATACCCGCAATTCCCGCACTTGATTTTTCCTGCCAGCCATGTGTGGGTGGCTTTCCGGGCAGACTGGATTTTCATGTTGTTCATCAGCTTCTTGCGGCAGGTCAGCCAGGTGTCGGAGGGGACGATACCCTCATGGGGAGCCAGTACCAGCATTTGGTCTTTTAAGTCGTTTTTCTTGCTGGCCTTTACATCTCGCCCTTGATACAGATAGCAGCCGTTCATGCCCGTAAAATCGGCAACGTCATTGACAATGACTGTACCTTGACTTTTGAAAAATTCGTACACATCAAGGTCTGCCTGCACATAGACAGGATTGCGTAACATCTGCGCCAGCGTGGGGCGTATCAGCTCTTTGCCATGGAACAAAATCCCCTGTTCGGCAAAGTACCGGGTAATGTCCCCGTAGGAAGTTGTGGGCTGGGCGTACATCTCAAACATCAGCCGGATATTGGCCGCTTCCTCCGGGTTTACCACCAGCTTCTTTGTGTTGATACCGTCCATCTTGATAGGCTCCGTATGGAAGCCGTAAGGGGCTTTCCCGCCCATCTTAAAGCCCCGCTGACTGCGGGAGTAGTAAGCGTCCGTTACCCGCTTCTGTATCGTTTCCCGTTCAAGCTGGGCGAACACGATACAGATATTCAGCATGGCCCGTCCCATCGGCGTGGAGGTATCAAACTTTTCCGTAGAGGACACAAACTCCACATTGTACTGCTGGAACAGCTCCATCATGTTGGCAAAGTCCAGAATGGAACGGCTGATACGGTCGAGCTTGTAAACCACGACCTTTGCAATCAAGCCCCGCTTGATGTCCCGCACCAGTTCTTGAAACTTCGGACGGTCTGTGTTCTTGCCGCTGTACCCTTTGTCTGTGTATTCCTTGCAGTTACCGCCTTTCAACTCGTATTTGCAAAATTCAATCTGGCTTTCAATGGAAATGCTGTCCTTTTTGTCTACCGATTGTCTTGCATAGATTGCGTCTATCCGATTGTTCATATTGTCGCTCCTTTTCTTAAAAAAGAAACGGAGCTGCTGACAGTTCTATTATACCGCCAGCAGCCCCGCAAATCAATGATGGGTTTGGAAAACCTTATGTCCCGGCTTCCTCACTCTCCCGCTTGTCGGCGTACTTGCGGAACACCTCATAAAGCTGCTGTTCCAGTTCCCGGCGTTTGGCTGCTTCCTGTTCCGGCGTGAACACCGGGGAGAGATTTTCCAGTGTGATTTCCTTTCCCTGAAAAGTCACGATTTCGATTTCCTTTTTGTATCTGATATTACTTATAAGATCACCTTTCCTTTCCATGCTGCCGCTGTTGCCGTTTCAGTTCCGCTAAAATCTCCGGCGGGATACGGTCAACCAGCCGCCGCATATCGTCCAGTTCGCTTTTTAACTTCGCCCGTTCCATCGTGTCATTCATCTTGCCTTTTTCGCTGGCCTTTGCCCTGACTTCCAGCTTTTCATTTTCCGCTAACAAGTCATTGATTGTGACCTTGTATTTTTTCAGTTGCCCGGAGAAGTTCTCCATCTGCGGAAACCACTTTTTCAGCATGGAGAGGGCTTCCTCTTTCTTCTTTCCGGCGTTCAGCGGGGTAATGCCGGAGAGAACCGCTTCAATGGCCCTCGCCTGTTTGGAGAGGTTGACCGCCTGTTTGAACAGCCGGGTGGGGATATGCTTCCGGCCCGTCTTGCTGGCGCTTTCCCCACGCTCCAGGTCGGGGTACTGCTCCACCATACAGGCGTGAAAATCGTCCTGCCACTTCGTCAGATTGGCCCGGTTGCCGATAATTTCTTTGGCGCACAGGCGGTTGTCCTTTGTCAGCGGCACAAAGACCAAGTGCAGATGGGGCGTTTTTTCATCCATGTGTACCATAGCCGAAACGATGTTCTCCCGGCCCACCCGGTCAATGAGGAAGTCCGCCGCCCTCTGGAAGTAGGCCGCTATCTCCTTTGGGGACTTGCCCTTGAAAAACTCCGGGCTGGCGGTAATCAGCGTGTCCACAAACCGAGTGCTGTCCTTGCGGGTGCGGCATCTGGCCTGCTCGATGCGGCTCTGAATGAAATGGTAGTAGCGGCCATCCGGCTTGACGATGTGGAAATTGTACTTGCTCCGGCTGGTGTCAATGTCCGGGTTGCTGGCGTACTGCTCCTTTTTCCGTTCATGGTGGGCTTCCAGCGGCCCCGCCGGGTGGCCCTTGTGCTTCTCAAATCGCAAAATTGCGTGTTGTGCCATTGAACTCCTTTCCCCATTCCATTCCTTTCCGGCGGGTTTTCCCGCCGAAAATATCTCTGATAGGATTGGAATGGAATGAATGTAAATAGATGGTTTTAATCTCTGTATTTCTATATACCGTCAGATTTCCGTACTTCAAGAGGATTGATTTTCGTACTCGCCAAGTACGGTTTTCAGCCCTCCGGCGTACCATAACCGGATTTCTTGAAGTCGGTGTTTGGAACCGCTTCATAGGATTTCGGGTAAATGCGGTTGGGTTTTCCACAGCCCTGTTTCTGGATTTCCACCAGCCCCGCATACTGCAACTCCCGCAGGGTGTTGACCGCTTTCTGCCGCCCGCAGCGGAGCAAAGCGACCACCTCGCAGATGGGGTAGTACAGGTAGACCCGCCCGTACTCGTCCGCCCAGCCGTTCTTCCGGGACAACTCCGCCCGGCGCAGGACAAAGGCATACAGCACCTTCGCTTCGTTGCTCAAGGGCTGGAATGTGGGTGCTTCAAAAAGGAAATTGGGGAGCCGGGTGAAACTGAACGCCTTTTCCGGCTGGTGAATATAAATCGTGTTTGTCATAGCGTGTTTTGTGGACGGTTAGAGGCCCGTTTTCCGGGGCGAATGATAAATGATACCAGCCGCCCCGGTTGAGGGCTTGCGGAGCCTTGCAAATCAAGGCTTTTCCCGCTCTTAACTGTCCACAGCAGACCTCCTTTTCCGTTCACTTTCTGTTTTCTGCCGCCTGTGAACTCTGGCGGCGCAGTCCGGGCAGTATTTGCCCCGGTTGGACTTCGGGACGAACACACCGCCGCACTCCGCACAGCGTTTCAAGTCCCTGTCCCGGTAAATCTCCGCTTCCAGCGTCCTGTCCAGCGGCAAGACCGCCCAGCGGAACCACTTGCAGCAGACGGAGAACGAAATCATCTGCGGACAGGCGCAGGTGTCGCCATCGTCCAGCGCAAGGCAGTTTCCGTCCTCGCAGTTGCAGCACTCCCGGCGTATCAGGCCGCTGGCTCGTCTCTTCTGGGGCGGGGTTATGCGGTAGGGGGAGCCGTCCGGCCTGTGTTCCAGCGGCGGCAGGTGTTGATAGGGTCTTTTGCTCATGCGTCCCTCCGTTTTCTTTGGCGTGTTCTGTTTCCAAGGTGCTTGTCCATCGATGAACTATCCCAAGTCTACACCTTTTTGACCGCCTGTGCCGTATATCCAAGAGGTAGGAAATCAGCCTGAAAAACTCCCTATTTCCACGCTCTCGGATTTGTGATATAATCAAAAAAAGATAAAAGACAAATTCAGGTTTCTGGTCTTCTTGCACAAAATAAAGGAGGAGCTATTATGCAAATTGTTTATATTCCAAGCGAATCAATGTCTGTTCAAGGTAAAAAAGATGAAATCTATAAAAGATATGGGAAAGACTGGAATATTAGAGAACAGGGAGGAGGTAACGGAAATTGGTTGTTGACCAGAAAAAGTGATGTGCTTGTAGATGGAAAAAGTTATCGTACTTTTGTACTTGAACACTACGGTAAATCCAAGCTGACAGCGAAGCTTGTTGATAAATTTCGTGAAGATGTAGCAAATGGTAAAATAAAACTGTAAATGCCTATGCCGTTATGCTATGAGCATAGTACATAGCATAACGGCTTCTCTTTCGTTGAGCTAGCAAGGAGGGTGAATATGTCTTTATCCATACAAGAGCGATTAAAAGACCTACGTGTGGAGCGTGGCTTGACGCTGGGGCAGCTTGCGGAGCAGACCGGGCTTTCCAAGTCTGCGCTGGGCAGTTACGAAACGGAAGACTTCAAGGACATCAGCCACTATGCCCTTATCCGGCTGGCGAAGTTTTACGGTGTGACCGCTGATTATCTGCTGGGGCTGTCTGAAATGAAAAATCACCCAAACGCCGATCTTGCAGACCTGCGTTTGAGTGATGAAATGATTGACCTGCTGAAAAGCGGGAGGATAGACAATACCCTGCTGTGTGAGCTGGCGGCGCACCCGGATTTCCCCCGGCTGATGGCTGACCTTGAAATCTATGTGAACGGAACGGCACTGAAACAGGCGCAGGGTGCAAACGCCATAGTGGACACGATGAGCGCAACTGTTATAAAAAAGCATAATCCTGGCATGAGTGATACGCAGTTAAGACAGCTTATCACCGCCCATATTGATGAGGACGAGTTTTGCCGCTATGTGATACAACGGGACATAAACGGGATTGCCCTTGCTCTGCGGGAAACACACAAGGACGATTTTTTCAGCGTCCCAGAGGATAACCCGCTAAAAGAAATGCTGGAAACTGCTGGTGAAATCGTCAGCCAGGACAGCGACACGGAACAAGCGTACTTGGCGTTTATCTGCAAACGGCTCAAGCTGAATTTTAGGAAGCTGTCAGTAGAAGAACGGAAGTGGCTGAAAAAGATTGCGGAAAAATCCGACTTGCTGAAGAATCCAAAACCGCAGAGAGGACGAAGATAAAAAATGCCTGAACGGCGGTTCTGGTTTTTCAGAACCACCATCCAGGCATTTTGTTTAGTAATAGAAAAAGGTGCAGTTGATTATTGCGTATTGTCAATCTCTCTCAAACCGGGTAGTAAAAATACGGCAAGCGCAACGATGATAATGCCAATTCCGCAAATGACAAACCATTTCTCAACTCCCAGCCGCTCCGCCAGAGGCCCGGAAATGACAAGGCCAAACGGCATGGCGAGGGAAGCGGCGCTTGTCAGTAGAGAAAAAACTCTCCCCAGATATTCTGGTTTGACCGTTTCTTGAAAAATCGCATTTTGCACACCGTAAAATGGAGCGGAAATTCCCATAACAGTACAGCACACAACAAAGACAAGAAATGCGTCTGGCGGCAAAAGCCCGGAGAGCATATTGCTAACGCCCATCAGGAGAACGGAAAGACCGATGGTGTACCGCCGTTTCTTAAAACCGCCCCAAATGCTCAGAATGACTCCGCCAAGCAGCATACCAACCGCAAAAGCAATTTCAGCGGCAGAGGCATGGGCCGGTGTTCCTTTGAAGTATGACATACAGATGAGAGGAAAAAGCGTACTGATTGGCATATAAAAGAACATATAAATTACACCAATCCAGAGCAGAGCAAAGAGGCCCCTGTTTTGCTTTAATACCACATACCCCTCTTTCATATCCTGTAAAAACTGTTGTCTTTTCGTTTCTGGACATAGTTCAGGCGTTGGTATGGACGAAATCGCAACAGTCACACAGGCAAGGATTGCACCCACAATATCTAACAATATAATTGCATTAAGAGGCCAAACAGCATATAAAAACGCTGCGGCAGCTGGACTGATAATCGCACTTACTGCTTGCATGGTCTGCGTGTAACCAGCGCATTTTGTAAGTTCCTCTTTTGGCACAATCATAGGTGTTGCTGCGCTGAATGCTGGAGAATGAAAAGCAGTTCCCGCACTTCGGATTAACAGGACAACCATAATAGACCATACGGGCAATTCCATGTAAAACGCCACCAGCGCCAGAATACCGCCAGCGGCGGCAATTATCAAATCCGCACCAATCATTACGCTTTTACGGCTGTGCCGGTCAACAAAAGCACCTGCAAACGGGCCTAAACAGGCTTGCGGCAAAAATCCAATCAGTGTTGCCGCCGTCAATATGATTGCAGAATTAGTTTTCGCAACCAAATAAAAGATAATGGCCATTTGCAAAATACCGCTGCTAATAAAGGATATTGCTTGTCCGGCAAGAAGTGTAAAATAAGTTTTTCTCCATGAATTGTTGTTTTGGGTCATAATGCGAACCTCCTTTTTTATTGCATTGTTCCTTTGTTTCTGCAATAAAAAGCAGGCGTTGTCCCACAGAGAGGGCAGACGCCTGCATAACAACAAAGCACGAAAAAACACCACGATACAGTTCAAAGACTGCTCGTGTCAAACCTACGTGTTCCTTTGCATACGCACGCAAAAAAAGCCCACCATCATGTGGAAAGGTACTTCTACTTTTTATTGCTTATTAGCGTACACAAATTAACACACGTAAGCCTCCTTCCAATCTCAAACTGTCGCACAGTATAACACACATCCGATAGACTTGTCAACCATTTTTAACCTTGTTTTCCATCTTGTTTTTCCATCTCTTACGGGCAGTAGCAAAGCCAGGCGAGCCAGTCAACGGTCAAGATGAACGGCGCTTTCAGCGCCGCCGTTGACAGTCTCGCCCGTCTTTGCTAATGGGTAATCAAGGCGGGAAAGCCATTTTAGGGCTTTCCCGCCCATTTCAATTTTGGGAGAAGAAAGGCCCCAAAATGAACGAGTGCGGCCAAACACTTTTAGGGATTGGCCACCTTGTCCACCCATCCAGCGGGGCGGCGGGGAACGGTCAAGGCCGGGCGTCAGCCCATTCATTTCAGCCTTGACGGTTTCCTGCCGTCCTGCTACTTTTCCCGGAGTGTGGCCACACATCTGGTCACGGTGTCCAGAGCTTTGGGACTTTTTGTCCCATAGGCCGGGGGCGGAGGACGAGGGACGGGGGCTTTCATAATACGCCCTGTCTGCTGCTGAAATCAGCCCTTTGTTTCCGGCTTACCAGCCCCAAACAAAGCCCTGCTTTCCTGCCGCGTCAAATGCCCTTGCCCTCCCCGGCGGCAACGGTATTTTCAGGGCAACGCCGACAGAGCGTATAACACACTACACTTTGCTCCGCAAAGTCGTGTGCCAAATGGGGCGCTGCCCCCTTTGGAAACCCCCGCAACAAACAGGTGCTATGCACCCAGCCGGGAGCATAGCGCCGTTTGTTGTCAGCAGCCCGTTTCACGGTCTGCGTGTAGTTCCTTGTAAACTGACCTAAACCAGACAGTAAACGAAAAAGTCAAAAAAGCTACCGGCCTAACGAATCTTGATGCTTTGTTTCTCACTGAAAAAGAAATCAACAATCTTTTTCAGAACTGTATCCTCCTGGACTCCTGAGTACTATGTTTTGAGAGAAACGACGGAAGTCAGGTATTATAAATGAAAAATGAAAAATTTGCATTAACAATTTGTGAACATTCGTGGAAATATTCCAAAAAACGATAACAGCTTTTGAAGCCTCCATTCCAGAGCACACGCTTCTGTCCATGGCCGCTGTTGCAAATACAGGAACAGGATGGTAAAATAGCAGATACAAAAAACAGATGAAAACAGATCAGGAGGACATAAAAATATGAGATTACGCCATATTAAAGGCGCAGAAGAGCAGATCGCAGAAAGCCCCTATGTGATCCAGGATCCCCAGGGATTAAAGGGAAAATGGCATGAATTTTTTGGAAACCAGAATCCGATCCGTATCGAGGTGGGTATGGGAAAGGGAAAATTCATCATGGAGCTGGCGGAAAAGAACCCGGATGTGAATTACATTGGTATTGAACGGTATTCCAGCGTGCTGTTAAGAGGGCTCCAGAAGCGGTCCCAGCTGGAGCTGTCCAACATTTACTTCATGCGGATCGATGCCCTGGAGCTGGCGGACGTTTTTGATGCCGGAGAGGTGGACCGGATCTATCTGAATTTCTCGGATCCGTGGCCCAAGGACCGTCACGCCAAGAGACGGCTGACCTCTGACCGGTTCCTTCCTATTTATGATCAGATCCTTAAAAAAGACGGGATCATCGAATTTAAAACCGACAACCAGGACCTGTTCCGGTACTCCCTGGAGTCCATTCCGGAGGCCGGATGGACGGTGGATGCCCACACTTTCGATCTTCACAACAGCGAAATGGCGGAGGGGAATGTGATGACCGAGTACGAGACAAAGTTCTGCTCAGAGGGAAAGCCCATCTGCAAGCTGGTGGCGTCCAGAAAAAAATAAGAGTTCTCTTTTTAAAAGGATAGAAGGCGCCGGCCTGCATACAATATTACGAGAAAACAGCCATGGAGCGTTTATGGACATAAAGACCAGGATCCGGAGGAGCCTAGCCAGGGCAACCTGCGATAAGACGGAGCTGGACCGCACAGTGCTGCGGTTTAAAAAGTGTTTTGACGAGGCCAGCGCCGCGCTCTGCGGAAAGGGTAAAAAAACAAAAAAATAAAGATCATAAAGGAGAAATGCATATGGAAAAAATGTTTACAGCCGCTGATTTTGACACAGAGGTACTGGGTTCGGATAAACCTGTTCTTGTGGATTTTTTTGCCACCTGGTGCGGCCCCTGTAAAATGATGGCTCCGGCAGTGGAGAAGCTGGCGGAGGAGTATGAGGGAAGGGCTGTGATCGGAAAGCTGGATGTGGAGGAGAGCATGGATATCGCCGGCCGCTACGGCGTTATGAACGTTCCCACGCTGATCCTTTTTAAGGATGGCAGGGCTGTGGAGCGGAAGGTGGGCCTTCAGAGCGCCTCTGACCTCAGAAAGTTACTGGATTCGGTTTTATAAGCGCGGGCCGTTCCACTGGTTTTCAGGGCCAGTGGAAGAAGCCGCGGAGGTAGTAATAAGGCAGAAAGAGCCTTCCGGCCTGTCCAAGCCCGGGAAGAAGCCGTTCTGCATCAAAAAATACGGGGCAGAAGACCAGGCTTCCGATGATGAAGAAGGGGATCGCAGCTCCCAGGGCCTCCGGCGTTTTAAGGACGGCTCCCAGGGCCATGGAGAAAATGGAAACGGCAAGGGCGTAAAGGGCCATGGCCGCCGTTTCCGGGAGGATGGCCGCCGCACCGCCGGATGAGACTCCCGGTCCTCCCGAGAGGAGCACCGCAGAAAGTCCGGACAGGGCCGCCAGGGCCACAGGAGCCGCCAGGGCGGCGAAGCGGCAGGGAAGGCGGAGACGGACCGGAAGAGGGATAAAAAGCCCCCTGCGGCTGTCCTCTGCGGCTGTGACCGCGCTGTAAAGTCCGGTGATAAAAAGGAACACAGCCGTCAGCCCCCGGACTGGAAAGAGCCCTGGGGAAGAGGCTGCGGTCCCGGTCTCCCCGGAGCTTTTCCCGGTCTGCTCCGGCGCATATGTGTATACATACTCAAAACGGAAGGTACTGCCGTCCTCCATCCGTTCCTTATAAAGGTCTCCGGCCTGTCCGGAGGCCTTTTTCCGTTCTGGGGATCCCACAGCCCCCAGGGCGTCAAAAGCAGCGCCCTGCTCCACGTAATCCTCCAGGATATCCTTGTTCCGGATGGCGGCCAGCTCTGAGAATACCACCTCGGTGGAAAGGGAGGCCGTTACGGTGGAGGGAGCGGAAAAAACGGTGATGGAGCGTTTAAAGCGTCCGCTGTTTATTTTTTGTTCCAGGTTTTCAGGGATCAGATATCCGCACTCTGCCTTTCGGGCGGCCACATGGTCCCGTACCTGCTGTTCATTTTCGCATGGATAAAAAGAGAACAGTCCCGTATCCCGGGCCAGGAGATTCTCCTTTAACCGGTTTCCCAGGCTGGCCGGCTCTGGATCCAGACAGCAGACGGCGATCCGTACCGTACCGTCCTTTCCGTTTTCCATCCTGGATGCGGCGAGGGCGGTCAGAGGAAGGGCGGCCAGAAGGAGCAGAAACGGGATCCGCTTCAGATACCGCTTGCAGCATAAGAAAAACCATAGAATGACTTTTTTCATGGGCGTTTTACCTCAAATGCCAGGCTTATGAGAGCTCCCGCCAGGAAAACTGCCGGGAGCGCCGCAAAGATCCAGGGCTCCCAGTGGGCGGTGACAGCCATTTTTACAGTCTCAATGAAAATATAGGGCGGAAGGAACGGGGCTGCCTTCTGGAAGGCAGAGGGAAGGAACACCAGAGGCAGGATCCCGCCGGAAAAAAAGTGCAGCGCTGTGGCTCCCAGGAACAGGAAAAGTACGCCTCCCATCCGGTTCCCTGCCGCCTGGAAGGCGCATACAGCCAGGGAGGCCGCAGAAACGCTTAAGAGCAGAAGTGCTGCGGGAAGCGCGGAGGAAAACGGAACAGCGCCTGTAAGGACGGCTGCGGAGGCGGCAGACAGGAGAAGGACCATGTAGAGAAGGGCCAGCCCCAGGATCCGGGATAGGATCATGGAAACGGGACCAACGCCGGTCAGGAGGAGCTGCCTGCGCAGCACAGGATCCAGGGGCTGGAGAAAGCCCGAAACAGGGATGGCCGACAGCATAAGGGCCAGGATGAAAAGGCTGATGGCGTAAAAGACCACCGGCTTTACATCCCCCGAGGCGCTCACCGCTGTTTTCCGGAACAGCTCACCGCGGGGGAGGCTGTATTCCAGATACAGGCGGTTCAGATCCCGCTCCAGCTGTGCCCTGGCCTCTGAGCAGTGAAAAAGGTCCAAAAGCTCGTCCCCGGCGTAGATCCCAGCCTGGGCGGCGCTTAAGGTCTGCGCCCCCGCATCGGCCAGCTCCTTAAAGATCCGGCTCTCCACTCCTGCGTTCTCCGGAAGAAGCACGGGGACCGGTGTGTTGACGCCGCTCATGATGTCCTGGACAAAGCCCTCCGGCACCAGCAGGGCGGCCAGAAGCTCTCCGTTTTCCATCCCTTCCAGACACTCCTCCCGGCTCATGTAGGAAAGATCACAGATACTTTTTACACTTTCCAGAGAACTGAGCATGGAGGTCACCTGCTTCGCTAAAATGTCGTCTTCAGGAAGAGCTACGCCGACGGTGATCCGCCCCGCAGCCTGACCGCCGTACAGGGCCTTGCCTGCCAGAAGGGCAGCCGCACCCATGAAAAACATCAGTACGGCTGCCCCGGCTGCCATCAGAGGGAGGCATTTCAGCGCCCGTTTTAATTCCAGCTTCAGATAAAACAGACGTATCTTCATATTAGTATAAGGAAATACCCAGCCGGTCGGCTACTTCCATGAACCCGTAAGCGCCTTCCATGATCAGGGAATACCAGTCCTCTTCGGTGGCGGCCAGAACGTCCATGGGAGTTCCCTCCAGGGGAGCGATCTCGCTGGAAAGAGGTTTGAAATAGTAATTGCCGCTGAAGATCAGGGAAGAGTCAGCGGTGGAGATCTCCAGGGAGTCGATATCCGCCTGGATGCTCGTTCCCTTTTCCAGCTGGCTTACGATGCCGGAGGCAGAGATCTTAAAGAGCTGGGATCCGTTTTCCACGGCTTCCAGGGAAATATGGTAATCGCCGCTTTCTGTTATGTAGCTGCCGGAATACAGGATGGAAACAGACGGAGTGCTGTCTCCGGAGCCGGACACAAGATCCAGGGAAGCGTCACAGGTGAGCTTTTTATCGTCATAAACACCCTGCTTTACCAGGTACAGAGTCATGGCGTCGTCGCCGCTTCCGATGGTGAGCTGGCCGGTGAGGTTCTGGAGCGGGTATGCGCCGCCTTCAAACACAGCTTCAAAGGCCACCTCAGTGGGAACGGTCTGGCTGTCGCCGTCGCTGCCTGTGATCCCGTCGTTTATTACAGTGGAGCCCAGGACTGAGGTGAGCACGCCGTCCTTATCCAGGTATACGGTCATCTGGATGTCCGTCAGGGACGCGTCCAGGGCCTGGATCATCTGGTCTGCGGCTGCCTTTGCTTCCTCGTAGGCGTCTGCCTGAAGCTCTTCGGCTGTGGCGGGAACAGAGCCGCCCATGAGACCGTTCAGCTTTACGGTCAGCTCCAGCTGGCGCAGGTACTGGTTTTTCAAGGCCTCATCCTGGAGGAAAAAGTCCGAGGAGGTCCGCAAGAAGTCGATCAGCGCCGCCTTGCTGACCAACACAGAGTAGCCGCGGCATTCCTTTTCCTGTCCATTGACAGTAACAGTGCTTTTATCAGTCTTTTCCACGGTCAGCGCCGCCTTGAAATTTTCCTGGGCCTTGCAGCCCTCTCTGTAACGGTCCATAAGGGCGGGAAGATCCAGCGTGTTTCCTCCCGCAGCGGTATTTTCTTCGGCCAGGGCAGTGACCTCCGTCAGATAAGCGGCTGCCGCGTCGGCAGAGATGCCGTTTTCATCCAGAAGGCGGCTCATGGCAGGGGAATTTTTAATCCGGTCTGCCAGACCGTCTCCCAGATCCAGGGTGAGGACCTTTTCCGACAGCTCCGGGATGGCGGCCATCAATGTATGGTCGCCATAATAAAGATCCAGGTTTACCACATCCATGCCATTGTAAACGACTCCCACATTGGCGTCGCTCTTCTTATTTGAAACATCGTTCCGGCTGGAAATGCGGAGACCGCCGCCGGTAAGGGCGTTCAGCTCTTCCATGGAGCTGCTGTCCAGGCTTAAGGTCAGCCCTGCTTCTGCATCAGAGGAGACAGAGGCGCTGGAAAACTGGCTGAGTCCGAAAATATCCTCAGCCGGAGATACCTGTTCGTGGGAAAAGGCTGTTTGAAAAGCATCTACCACGGCTTCCTTGGGATCTTTGGCGTTCATCCGGGTGAAGGCAAAGGCCGCTGCCGCTCCTGCGGCTGCCACCACGCCTGCGGCGATTAAAATCTTCATCCCTTTCTTTCCTGGCTTTGGTTCCTCCGGTACAGAGGGGAGAGAACCGGAGGACGGGGCTGTTCCAGGGGCAGGGCTGCCGCCGCCGGAGGCGGATCCGGTCTTCTGGGGATCCGTCTGGGCAAACTCCAGGGTCAGATCTGCATGGCATACGGGACAAATGGTACTTCCTTCGGGAATTTCTGCTCCACATTTAAAACAAATCATATAGTTCCTCCATTTCTGTTTATTGAAACTGTCGGATCAGCTCTTCGGCTGAGAGACTGTTTCTGGTCTTAATCAGAACTCCGTCCTTTAAGACGTACATACTGGTACACAGGGCCAGCTCCTCCATTTCATGGGAGGTAAGGATCACAGTCCCTCCGTCCGCCGTGTAGGCTTTCAGATAGGCCTGTATATCCCGTTTACATTCCAGGTCCAGGGCGGCTCCTGGTTCGTCCATAATGAGGACAGGGGCGCGGCCTGAAAGGGCGCAGGCGATGCTGAGGCGCTTTTTCATGCCTCCGGACAGGGTATCCACCCGCTTCTTCAGCATGGGGCCGATCCCCAGGACAGAGCTGCAGCCCTCTGTCAGATCCTTCTCCATCTCCTTCCGGCTTCCGCGGTGCCATAAAAGCAGGTTGTCTTTTACCGACAGCTCTCCGATCAGCGGGTTCTCCTGGGGAACATAGGCCGTAAGGTCTGCGGCAGCCCCGGACCTTCCCAGGATCTCGGTCCCATTGATGCGGATGCTCCCGCTGTCTGCCCGCAGGGCTCCCGCCAGGATCGACAGAAGCGTGGTCTTTCCGCAGCCATTGGTTCCGACGATTCCCACGCACTGGCCGGGCCCGGCTGAAAAGCTGACGCCGTTTAGGATCCTGTGTTTTCCATAGGACTTACAGATTCCGGAAACCTCCAGCATAAGCCGTCCTCCTTCCTGTTTTATGGCCCTTATTTTACCATATGAGAGGGGGGTGATGGAAGCGTTTTGGGAAAACGTAAAAAAGTTTAAAAAAAAAGTAAAAAAAGGTGTTGACTTTTTCGGAACCTTGTCATATAATAATGGACGTGTCAAGGAGATAACACAGAGACACAGAAAAACAAAATACCAAGCGCCTTTAGCTCAGTTGGTAGAGCAGTAGACTCTTAATCTATTTGTCCGGGGTTCGAGCCCCCGAAGGCGCACTGAAAGGTTCCGATTTTGCAGACTTAGGGCTGCGGGGTTGGGACTTTTTTTATGTCTGAAACAGGCAGAGAGCCTGCCGCGGAGCAGGGAAGCGGATCGATGTGTCTGGTCAATGAAATTCACGAATGATTTTTTCGATGATTTCTTTTTGCGATGGGGTCAGGTTTGCCCACTTATTAAACATTTCTTTTTGTTCCGGCGTTAAGGGTACGGCATCGGTATCCTTTGCGAAAAATTGGCTCAGGGTGATCCCGAATGCGTCACAGAGGGCTTCCAGGGTTGAAAGTGATGGAACCGTGTTCCGGCGGTAGATATTGGCGATGGTGGATGCAGAAAGCCCGGACTTCTGGGCAAGCCTGTAAGTACTCCAACCACGTTCGCTGGTTAATTCTGTTATTCTTTTAATCACATCCATGTTATCAATCCCCTGTTGCATCCAATTCTATTCCTTATTTTAAGTTGTTATTGATTAAGAAAATAGAACTCAATTGTAATAGTTATACTGTTCAAATGAAAACCACTGTGCTATACTGGGCTTAAATAAAAAATTTGCAATACAGAAAGGAAGGAAAGTATGAAGAAAAGGCTTGTGGCATTGGGAATGGCGTTTCTGATGGCAATGTCCACCTGTATGACTGCTTTTGCGGGATACTGGTATCTTGAAGACGGAAGGTGGGAGTACCGGGACGATTCAGGTGCTCGGGTGAGGAACACTCTAAAGAAAAGCGGCAGCCATTACTGGTGGCTGGGACCAGATGGATATTTAAGAACAGGTCATGCTGGAGAGAAGGTCCTCATAGGAAATGCGGCATTTATGCTGCATAATGATGGAAGGATAGACCGGATCGGCGAGGATGCATCGGGCGGAAAGGTGGATCTGTTTGATTTAATAGGCGATAAGGAAACACCCAGAAGGTTTGAAGTGCTATACTAATGTTGTAACAGGAGTGGCTAATAAGATATAATCAATCTTATAAAGAAAAGAGGTACACATTATGCCACAGAGTTACACCCCTGAATTTAAAAAGAA
>NZ_JAOQJF010000051.1:0-15220 GCF_025567195.1 Alitiscatomonas aceti
ATTTTATAAGAATTTTCAGGGTTTTACATACTGTTCAGTTTTCAAGGTTCTGTGCTGTTCTTGTCTTTCTCAGCGACAGCTTCGATAGTATATCATGCTGTATTCTGTTTGTCAAGAACTTTTTTAAATTTCTTTTTGATTTCTTTCCGAAACCCTTGGGTTTCTTTCAGAAGTCTGTCCCGGTCGCTTGGGACGGGTATTAGAATACCAGATGTTCTGCCAAATGTCAACATCTTTTTTCATTTTTTTTGCGTTTTTCACGTTTCTTTTTTCTGCTCCTTTTATATATACAAGATAAGGCGGCACATCCTGTGCAGAACACAAGATATGCCGCCTGGACTTTTTACTGGCTGCTGCCGTCCTCTACTCTTCTGTTTTCCGGTATACGATCTGTCCATCAACGATCGTCATCACCGGAAGGATGGTCCGGATCTCCTCCGGTCTGCATGTGAAAATGTCTGTATCCAGCACTGCCATATCCGCCAGGTACCCCGGCTTTAACCGTCCCTTGAAATCTTCTGCAAATTCATTATAGGCGGAACCAATGGTATAAGCGTCGACCGCGTCCTCGATATCCACCCTCTCTTCCGGGAAGAAGCCGCCCTCCGGCCATCCCTTCTGATCCCTGCGGGTCACTGCAGAATAAAGATTCGGGAACGGATTGCAGTCCTCCACCGGAGAATCCGTGCCATAGGAGACATGGATCCCCAGCTTCTTTGCTGTCCCAAAGGCGTAGGAGGTGCTGCTCAGCTCCTCTCCGCACCGGTCTGTCACCACATGCATATCATAATCCAGGAAGATCGGCTGGTAACAGATCAGGATATCATCCCCGGCAATCCGCTCCATCATCTCCCTGTCTGTGATCTGGCAGTGGATCAGGGCGTGGCGCAGGGGATTCTTCCCGTCATGGAGCACCTTCTCATAGCTTTCGATCACATCCTCAATGGCCCGGTCTCCAATCACATGGGTCACCACCTGAATCCCCGCCGCATCCGCCAGACGGCAGAACTCGTCCATCTCTTCCTTTGTGATACATTCCACTCCACGGTTTCCCGGGTCGTCCTGGTATTCCTTCCGCATGGCCGCCGTCCGTCCGCCCAGGGAACCGTCCTTAAAAAGCTTTAACGGTCCCAGAGCCAGCCTCTTCGGGTCCTTATAGACCCCATGCTTAAATTCTCCGTTCCCCACGCATTCCCGGAATTCCTCCAGAGACTGGATACACGCCTGATGCCGGTAGCGCAGAGGACACAGTCCCTCGTCATAGATCTCATGAAGCATACGGAACGTATCATCCCGGGAAATAAAAGCGTTCCCCACATCATTGGACTGGACGCTGGTAATACCATGGGCCACCGCATACTCTGCGGCGTTTAAAAACATGCGTTTATCATCCTCAAGGGTATATTTGGGGATCAGACCATTGACCAGCTCCATGGCATTTTCAGTGAAGATCCCCGTGGGCATTCCGTTTTCATCTGTCTCAATGGTGCCTCCGTCCACATGGCGCATCTTCTGGTCCAGCCCCAGAAGCTCAATGGCCTTACTGTTGGCCGCTGCCACATGGCCGCAGATCCGCTGGAGCACCACTGGCACCTCTGTGGAGATCCGATCCAGATCATAACGGCCCGGCATCCTCTTTTCCCCGATAAACAGGTCCTGGTTCCAGCCCTTTCCTGCGATCCCCTGCTTTGCCGTTTCCGGATTCTGGCGGACGAACTCCTTTACGCGCTCCACCATCTCATCCACGGAGCTCACTCCCGTGATGGGTGCCGTGGCAAAGTCCATGCCCACGTTCAGAAGGTGCATATGGCTGTCATTGATCCCAGGGATCACCGTGCGGCCCTCCAGGTCAATGATCTCTGCACCGTCCAGTCCATTCCCGGAACCATCCCGTTTTCCCGCTGCCGTAAGGACCTCTTCCTCCGTCCCCACAGCCTGGATCACTCCGTCCTCCGCATAAAGCGCCTGGGCAAACCTTCCTCTCTCCACATAGATCTTTCCATTCCTTAATACCAGTTTTCTCATGGTCTTCCCCTTCCCTTTCTTCTATTATAATACAGGTTTCCTCCTATCCTTCCGCACAAACGGCGGCCGTACTGTGTCCTCTGTCAGCAGACCGTACAGCTCCGGGCGGCGGTACGCATTTCCATGTACCTCCTGACGGCGGTATGACCGCAGAAGCTCCAGATCAAATTCCGCCAGCCAAAGCCCCTCTTCTCCATCGGCTTCCAGAATACACATATCTCTCGATCCCTCCTCCCCCGGCAGATACGCCACGCCGTCAAACGCTGATGAGTGGCCGTTGCAGTCCGGCTTCCCCTGGGGATAATTGCAGGTGGCGATTCCAATCATGTTCTCATAGGCCCGTCCGCGAAGCTGGGACAGGCGGTTAATCTCCATAGGGCAGGCGTTGGGGACCAGGACGATCTCCGCCCCCATAAGCATCAGGATCCGGGCGCTCTCCGGAAATTCCCGGTCATAGCAGATCATGGCTCCCACCCGCACAGCGCCGGCCTCTGTATCCAGATCCGCCGTATGGAAGCCCTCTCCCGGAGTCAGGCGGCACTCATCCCCGAAATCACAGGTATGGACCTTCGCATAGGACAGCACACATTCCCCATGACGGTCCAGTAAAAGCAGCGTGTTCCTTGGGCCTTCCGGATACTGTTCCAGGATCGTGATCCCGATGGCCATGGACAGCTCCCGGGCCGCATTGGCAAAGACTTTGACGAATGGGCCGTCCGCCGCCACCGCCTTATGCTCCAGCTCCTCCACGCTTTCCGGTATATCATAACCGCTGCTCCACATTTCCGGAAACAGTGCCAGGTCGGCTCCGGCCTTCTTTGCCTCCCGGCACCAGAAAAGGCCTTTTTCCAGATTTTCCTCCAGGCTGTTTCCCGGCAGGATCTGGAGCAGCGCGGTCTTAAGGCTTCTCCGTCCCCTCCTTTTCTCATAGGAAGGATGATAAAGTCCTGTGGGGCTGTAAAACTCATTTCCCGTATATACGAATCCCAGCCGTTCCAGCAGCTTCCCGGATCTTTGATTGTCCGGATGATGGCCTGCAAAAAGTCCTTCAGCATCCAGCTCCCCAAAGGCATACCAGATCGCCGCCCGGCAGGCCTCTGCGGCGATCCCACGGCCCCAGAATTCCGGCTTCAGATGGATCCCCAGCTCATAGGTCCGGCTTCCGTGGGTCCTTAAGCCGCAGCATCCGGCCAGCCTTCCTGTTTCCAGTTCAAACACCGGCCAGTACTGGACATGATGATGCTGCCCATTTTCCATCTCCAGGGCCAGCCTCTTCCGGACCTCGTCGTCCGAAAACTGTCCGGCAGCACAGATATACCGGCACACCTGGGGATCCTCCCAGAGGCCGTTTGCCAGCTCCAGGTCCTCTCCCGTCCACCAGGAAAAGCCCAGCCGTTCTGTCGTCAGAAAATATTCCCGTTTCATTCCGCCCGCACCTCCATAAAACATCCGTCCTCATGGGCCCAGATCACTCCCACCGCCTGGAGATAAGCATAAATGATCGTGGTGCCCACAAACTTCATCCCCCGCTTCTTAAGGTCCGCCGATATGGCATCTGACAGGGGAGAGCTGGTCCTTCCCTTCTCACAGACCACCCTGCCTCCGGTCCAGCCCCAGAGGTATTCCGAAAAGCTCCCATATTCCTGCTGGATCTCATAAAAAACCGCCGCATTGGTCACAGCTGCCCGGATCTTTAAGCGGTTTCTTATGATTCCCGGATCATTCTGAAGTTCCTCCAGCTTCCCATCCTCATATGCCATGACCGTTTCCAGATCAAAGCCGTCAAAGGCCCGGGAAAACGCCTCCCGTTTATTCAGCACGCACTCCCAGGAAAGCCCGGCCTGGAATCCCTCCAGGACCAGCATCTCAAACAGCTTCCTGTCATCATGGACCGGAACGCCCCACTCATGATCGTGATAATGGATATACCGCTCATTCCCAGGATTGGCCCACCGGCACCTTATTTTTCCATCCTTCCACTCCATGGTATCCCCCTCTTAAAGCGCCGTCCCCTTCTCCGGAACCGAAAACCGGGAAACGTCCACACCTTCATGGTCCAGCAGCCAGATCTTCCGTTCCAGACCGCCGGCATATCCTGTAAGGCTTCCTCCTGATCCTACCACACGGTGGCAGGGGATAATAATAGAAACCGGGTTGTGGGCCAGGGCTCCGCCTACGGCCTGTCCGGACATGGTATCCCTGCCCATCCGGGCTGCCGCCTTTTTTGCCAGGTCTCCATAGGTCGTGACCGTTCCATAAGGGATCTCACAGAGAAGTCCCCAGATCAGCTTCTGGAATTCCGTTCCCTCCGGCGCCAGGGGAAGCTCATCCGGACACGGCTTTTGTCCGGAAAAATACCGGTCCAGCCATTTCCTGGCATCCCCGAATACCGCAGGCTCCGGTCCCTGCTCCTTTCCGATTTCTCCCACGTTCTCTCCGCCAAAATATTTCTGGCCCTGGATCCACAGCCCCGTCAGATGCTTCCCGTCGCTCCCCAGGGTCAGGAGACCGATGGGCGAAGCATACGATGTCAAACAGTACATAAAAGCCCTCCTTATTAAAAAAAGCCATTCCATACCATTAAAAGTCTGGAATAGCTATTTCTATTATTATTGTGCCAAAAAAGAAGCGTCAGCCCTGCGGGTTCCAAGACCATCTCCTGCTTCCGTAGTCTATGCCTATTTTTATGTATTAAAAAAGCACGAGACGGGAGGGTCTGCCCCAGCGCAGTCCACCCGGTGGACGCAGCGAGGGCATTCGGACCAGGGCGTCAGCCCTGCGGGTTCCAAGACCGCCTCGTGCTTCCGTAGTCTGTATCTATTTTTATGTATTAAAAAAGCACGAGACGGGATTCGAACCCGCGACCCTCGCCTTGGCAAGGCGATACTCCACCACTGAGCCACTCGTGCAACAAAGTATTCTTATGAACATCGTCATTATATACCAATCCAGACCATTTTGTCAAGATTTTTTCGTCATTTTACCCTGGAAACTATAACCATCCAGCCATACATCTTTCTTCCTGTCCGTCTGTTGCGGACAAGAAGCACCAGGCGTCCTCCATATGGAGATACGGAGAGAAAAATGCTTTATAAAAGCATATTTTCAATGTTTTTCCCCGTCCAGGCCTCCCCATGACCGAACAGTTGTCTGGAACTGTTTTTTTACAAAATCAAGGACCTCTTCATACAGCGCATCCCTGTTTTCTTCCGTGATGAAAAAACACCGGCAGCCAGGATGGGAGCGGACGCTGCTTAAAAAGGCCGTATCCCTGTCCTTCACTGCTGTGATCACCGGCCCCCTCCCCCCAAGGCGCTCCAGAACAGCCCTGCAAAAAAGTTCTGAAGAGGACTCCAGATATCCCAGCTCATCCATGATCATAACGCTGCCAGCCTTTACGGGAGCCAGGATCCGCGGCGCATAGCGGTCAAATCCCTCCTTCACCGGAAACCCACGGGTCTCTCCGCACAGGCCCACCAGATTCTCCTCTGTGGGCACATGCTCCGCCACCGCATCATAAATATGGACCTGATCTCCTTCTTTTTCTGTCTCAAATCCCGATACCGGACGGCCCAGAGACTCCAGGACCCGCCGGATCAGGGTAGTCTTTCCAGCGCCTCTGGCGCCGACGATCAGTACGTTCATATCCGCTCCCTACTTTCCCGACTCATATACATACAGGGAAAAACGGTCTCCGTTGATCAGCTGGATCCCGGCATACATGGGCTCTCCGTTCTCATCATAAGCCGTGCTCTTTACAAACAGAAGGTAATCCCCCTTTTTCACATCCATCAGAGCTGCCTCTTCCGCCGTGGCCCGGCACAGCTCGATCATCTTTTCCGAGCTGGCCACCTTTGCTCCTGCCTTTTCCTTCAGGCACTCGAACATGGACCCATTATTCAGATCCTCCTCCAGAAGGAAGGCGTATTTCAAAGGGAAATAGCTTTTCTCCACCTGGACCGGCTCTCCGTCTGCCAGGCGGAGTCTGGAAATATAGACCACATTGCTGCCCGGCTCGATCCCCAGCCGGTCGGCCACCTTTTTATCCGCCATGATCAGCCGGTTCTCCAGGACCTGTGCCCCCGGCTTCACGCCCATCTGCTCACACATTTCCGTAAAGCTCTGGAGCTTTTTCATGTTTCTTGAATATTTCGGCTTTGTGACAAACGTTCCTTTTCCCTGCTTGCGCACCACCAGCCCCTTTTCCATCAAAGAGCCCACGGCCTTACGCACCGTGATCAGACTGACTCCATATTCTTTGGCCATCTCAGCCTCGGTCATGATCTTATCGCCGGGCTTATAGACGCCGTTTCTGATACTGGTTTCCAGCTCTTCCATGAGCTGCACATACAAAGGCGTGATCGCATCCTGTTTCAGCATAACGTTTATCCCCCTGTTCCATATTTTCTATGTACTCCCGCGTGATACCTTCCCTATTCTAATATGAAGCAGTCAAAATGGCAAGTCAAATAAAAAAGAATACCCGCGGCAACAAGGAGGAATGCCGGAGATCCGGCCTGCCGCGGGTTTAGACATATATGAGATTTTTCGTTTATTCTTCCTGGAAGGCGATGCCGTGGCCAAACGCGCCGTTCACCAAGCACGTCTTTGCCGCAAACTCTGCTCCCGCTTCCATGGCCGCATGGATATCCTTCTTCTCCAGCATGGCCAGCAGAAAGGCTGTGGCAAAGGAATCTCCGGCTCCCAGAGTATCCACCGCATCCACCAGCTTCGGCTTCTGGGTGTAATACTGCTCTCCGTCATAGATCAGGGAACCCTTTCCGCCCCTGGTCGCCACGGTCATACGGCAGCCCCTGGCCTTCAGAGCCTCACAGAGCTTTTTGATCTCTTCCTCCGGCGTGTCGCCGCAGGAGGCAAAGGCGATATCCACCTGGGGCCCGATGGTCTCAATATAATACTCCTGATTCCACCGGCCGGACATATCGTAGGAAATAGGAACTCCCGCCTCACGGAGCTTATGGAGCTCTCCATCCAGATGGCCGTTGCAGCTGGTATGAATCAGCTTAAAGGTCCGGATATAATCCAGGTCCTCCTTCGTCAGCTCCAAAGGATGTTCATTAACGATGCCGCCCTTGTTGCTCATGATAAATTCCCTGTCGCCATCCACCAGGCGTACCTTGGCATAGCCGTTTTCCCCGTCATACTGGCGGCACCGGGAATGGTCCACCCCCAGCTCATCCAGAGTCCGGATCACATGATCCGCCACCTCATCCCGGCCAAATACGCCCATATAAGCCGCATCTGCTCCCAGCATCTTTGCATAGACCGAAAAGTTCATGGCCTGGCCGCCGGGATACATGATCTTTGCAGGATAATATTTATCGCACACATTATCCCCAATGCCGATGACTTTCGTTTTCATTAATACTCAACCTTCCACATATATCTTCTGTGATCCATGGAATGGCCTCTTACCTCGGCCATCTGTGCCACATAATACCGCTCGATGGGGATCAGTACCACCGGGTTGAAGAACTCTGCCACGTCGGCATCGATACGGCCCTTGTTTAATTCCTTAAAGTCAATGACAATGAAATTCTCTGCATATGTATTTAAGAATTTCAGGCATCTTTCATCCAGGGCACGGGTACGGCCTTCACTCATAATGAGGATCATCGGGAGCTTCTTATCTGTGGTCTCGAAGGGGCCGTGGAAATACTCACCGGTATGGAGGCAGACTGCATGCTTCCACTGCATCTCCATAAAGTGACAGCAGCACATAGAGTAAGCTACGCCATAGTTGGGACCGGAAGCCAGTACATAGAATACAGGCTCGTCTTTTTCCTTATCTGCCCATTCCTTTGCGGCTGCCAGGCAGTTTTCCTTTCCTTCTGCTACGATCTCATCGATGTATTTGTATGCCTCCATGGCCTTATCGTATTTGTCCCAGCCCTCAAACTGGTGCAGCAGCTCAAAGCCGATCCGTAAGGAGTTGGCCTGGTTGGAATCGCTGTAAACCTGGTCGTCTCCATTGGAATAGGTAACCACATACTGGCCCACCTTTGCCATTCCTGTATCCATATTTCCGGTCATGGCAATGGTAATGGCTCCGATGGAGTTGGCCTTTTTCACAGCCTCTACCGTCTCTGCCGTTGCCTTTAAGGAACAGATCACGGCTACGCAGCGGTCGTCCAGCTCCTTGGGAGTCGCATGAACGAATTCATTGCTGGTGTAGGTGGTGGCGCTGAAGGTCTTTGCCTCGCTCTGCAGCAGGTAAAGTCCCGGGAAAATGGCTGCCTTGGAGCCGCCGCAGGCTACAAAATAAACATGCTTAAGACCGCCCTTTTTATCCAGGGTCTCCTTGATCTCGGCTACGATTTCTTTTACTGTTTTTGTCATTTTTCTTCCTCCTCAAAATGCGTCAGTGATTTTCCACTAACAAAGATCTACAAAATATTTAAATAATTCTGTGCCGTCCGGCCCAAAAGCCGGATTCGGCGCATCTCCCCGCATCCGTTCCGGATGGAACTGGACGCTGAAAACAGGAAGTGTCTTGTGTTCAATGGCCTCAATGATCCCATCCAGAGATCTGGCCGTCACCTTTACATCCGGTCCCACTGCATCTGCGCAGTCCCGGTGAAAGCTGTTGACCAGAAGCTTTGGACCATAAAGGCGGTTTAAGATCGATCCCTCTTCTGCGACGATCTCATGCTGGATCCCCTCCGAGTGCTCCACTGCATGCTTCCTCGGAAAATTCAGCATATTGTGGCCGCCCAGGGCCGCGTTGACCAGCTGGTGGCCTCGGCAGATCCCCATAATGGGCTTCTTCCTCTTAAAAAACTCCTCAAAGGCAGCAAATTCCATCTCATCCCGGATCACATTGCATCCGGCCTTCAGATTGTGGGCCACATTGGCGTCTCCATCGGCCAGGTTATTGAAGGTATCTCCAAACCTGGAGGGATGGACGCTTTCTCCTCCGGTAATAAGAAGACCGTCAGCCATTTCCGCGTACTCCGCAGCCAGCTTTGTGCTTCCCATCATCACCGGAACGCCTCCGGCAGCCACAATGGCATTCATGTAAGCTGTATTTAAAATAAATGACGGCACCCCGCGGCTGTTGTTCCCCAGCATGCCGGTTACAAGAATGATCTTACCCATGGGTTTTTCCCCTTTCTTTTCCATTTTCCTCCATTATACTACATGCCTCTGCTTCCATCAATGGTACAGGAAACAGGAAACACTTCGCTTTGCTCCATTCTCATCTGTAAGCTCCACAAGCTTCGGCGCTTCTTTATGGCACCGCTCCGTTGCATAAGCGCACCGGGTAGAGAACAGACAGCCTTTAGGCGGGTTCAAGGGACTGGGAACCTCGCCCTGAAGGATGATCTCATCCTTTTTTGCATGAATATCCGGGACCGGGATCGCGGAGAGGAGAGCTCGTGTATAGGGGTGGAGTGGATTTCCATAGAGCTGCTTTTTATCTGCAAGCTCCATGATCCGTCCCAGATACATGACAGCTACCCGGTCGCACAGGTATTCTACCACACTCAGATCGTGTGAAATAAAAATATAGGTAAGGTTCCGCTCCTTCTGTAAGTCCTTCAGCAGGTTCAGCACCTGGGAACGGACGGAAACATCCAGAGCAGAAACCGGTTCATCGCAGATCACAAGTTCCGGATCATTGATCAGCGCCCTGGCGATCACCACGCGCTGTCTCTGGCCTCCGGACATTTCGTGGGGATATTTTTCCAGGAATTTCTCACTGAGCCCCACCTCATTCAGAATATCGATGACTTTTTTCAATTTTTCTTCTTTTGTATATTTTCCAGATACGTCCAGCGGCGTCATCACCGACTGAACGACCTTCTTTTTCGGATTCAAAGAGGCATAGGGATCCTGGAAGATGATCTGGATCTTTTCACGCAAAGGACGCATCTGCTTTTCCGTATAATTGGTAATGTCCTCTCCATGAAATAAAATCTGGCCTCCGGTGATATCATGAAGCTTCAGGATGGTTTTCCCAAGGGTAGACTTTCCGCATCCAGACTCTCCCACCAGGCCTACGATCTCGCCCTGGTTCACAGTCAGATCGATCTGATCCACCGCCTTCACGGAGATATCCTCGCCGTTTCTCACCTTTTTTACCGGGTAATACTTTTTCACATTTCGTATTTCTAGCAACGGAGCAGCCATCAGTTTTCACCTTCCTTCCCGTACAGGAAGCAGCGTACCATATGGCCGTCCACTTCCCGCATTCCCGGATCTTTTTTCCTGCACTGTTCCGTGGCGTGCTGGCATCTGGTACAGAACCGGCACCCCTCGGGCATCTCATCGAGACCGGGAACCGTTCCCTCGATGGTGTATAAATGCTCCTCCTGTCCGCTTCCAAGCTTTGGAATGGAATTCAGGAGACCAATGGTATACGGATGCTTCGGATGATCAAAAATATCCTCTGCCGTACCGTATTCCACAGATTTGCCTGCATACATGACCATAACATGGTCTGCCACCTCTGCCACCACGCCCATATCATGGGTGATCAGGATCACAGAGGTATTGGATTCTTTCGTCAGAGTCTTGATGATCCGCAGGATCTGGGCCTGGATCGTCACATCCAGAGCCGTCGTCGGCTCATCTGCGATCAGCAGCTTGGGGTTGCAGAGCAATGCCATGGCGATCATCACACGCTGCCGCATCCCTCCCGAAAGCTGATGGGGAAATTCCCTGATCCTCTGTTCCGGAGACGGGATCCCCACCCTCTTCAGCATCTCCACACACTGGTCCAGCGCATCCTTTTTTGAGATCTGTTTGTTGTGGGTGCGGATCATCTCCAGCATCTGATCCCCGATCCGGTATACCGGATTCAGGGAAGACATGGGCTCCTGGAAGATCATGGAGATCTCATTTCCCCGGATCTCTCTCATTCTGGCTTCCGGCGCCTTCACCAGATCCTCTCCATCAAAAAGAATCTGACTGTCCTCGTCAATGATACTTACAGCAGGGGGGACCAGCCGCAGGATCGACGTAGCTGTCACGCTCTTTCCACATCCGGATTCTCCCACGATGCCTATGACCTTTCCCTTATCCAGGGAAAATTCCACGTTTTCCACTGCTGTCAGCTTCTTTTTTCCGACGTTGAAAGAAACCTTTAAGTTTTTGACTTCCAGCAATCGTTCCTCCATTTGTATCCCTCCTGCTTATATTCCCGCGGGGCCGGAGAAGCCCCGGCTCCCGCGTTATAGTTCCAAATCCTTATTTTGCTACGGACCACTCCCATACCTTCTGGTTATTTACGCCGCCTTCAAATCCATTGTAGCCCTGGAAACGGTCGGATTTTACGCTGAAGCTGTAACCGTTGTACAGCATCACCAGCGGCATTTCATCATACAGAAGCTCCTGGTAGTCGTTGATCAGTTCTTTTCTCTTTGCTTCATCCAGCTCTGCTGCAATGGCATCCTGGATCTCTGCATATTTTGTATCTGTGATCTGGCAGTATGTGGCGTTTTTGTTGTCATAGTAGCCGGCCATCCACAGCGGATAGTCCATGGCCGTGGAGCCGCAGATACCAAGATCATAGGTTCCATCCTGAAGACCGGAGAACATGGTAGCCAGCTCCACCGTCTGCACCTCAATGTTAAGGCCTGCTTCTGCCAGGTTCTGCTGGATCACAGCAGCCATGCTCTCACGGGCAGAGGTAACGACCATTTTCAGAGTCTTGCCAGAATCCCATCCAGCCTCTGCCAGGAGCTCTTTGGCCTTATCTACATTTCTTTCCCATTTGGTTCCAAACTCATACTGGGAGCCCGGGATGATGCAGGTGGTTGCCGGAACGCCCTGTCCCTGGAGAGACTGGTCGATCAGCATCTGCTTATCGATGGCATAGCTCATGGCCTGACGTACCTTCTTATCCGGTACGTTCTGGTTGTTGATCAGGAATACAGCAACTGTCGTCGGCTCTGCAGACTGCTCTACATTAAGCCCCATATCCTTGGCTGCCAGGGCATCGTCCACAGTGGGAGCCTGGAAGAAGCCGTCCATCTCGCCTGCTGCAATGGAGGTGATCGTATTGGTGGCAGCGATCACTTTTAAGACCAGCTTGCCGAACTTCGGTGCTCCCATATGGTAATCTGCAAAGGACCCCAGCTGCAGCTCACTTCCGGAAAGCTCGGAGATGAAGGTACAGGGACCGGAGCCCACCGGAGCCTTCCAGAAATCACTGGTCTTGATCTCTTCCGGAGCCATATCCTTTAAAAGATGCTCTGGAAGTACATAGAAATATTTGTTGTGAAGGATCAGCCAGTCCTCCACCGGGATCACGCTCTTAAAGTTGATCTTTAAGGTATAGTCATCCACAGCTTCTACCTGGACAGATTTTTCACTTTCTTCTGTTCCTGTGTCGTCCGTTCCAGCCCATGTATTGAATTCACTTCTTAAGCCGTAATCAAATTTCGGGTTGGTGATCAGCTGTGCAGTGAACACCCAGTCGCTGGCTGTAACCGGTTCTCCGTCATGCCATTTGGCATTCTCATCCAGATGGAAAACAGCAGCTTTTCCGTCGTCTGCGGATTCCCAGGACTTTGCTCCCCTTGGAGTTACATCGGTTCCGGCCTCTTCAATAAAAGCCAGACGGTCATAAAGCTTGTCGCAGACCAGGTTCTGGTAAATGGAACCGGAAGAGGAGCCGTAGGGATTGATGGTATCCCACGCCTGGGTCATACCGTAGGTGATCACATCCTGGGAATAGTCGGCGTCTGCCGTTCCCTCTGCCGCTGCCTCTGTGGAGCCGGCCTCTGTTTCTGTCTTTCCAGCTTCCGTCTTTTCAGTCCCAGCCGCTGCCGTCGTCTCGTTCGCGCCGCCTCCGCCGCATCCAGTCAGAAGACTGGCCGCCATAGCTGATGCCATGGCCAGGCTTAAAAGTTTTCGTGTGGTTTTCTTCATGATCTTGTTTCCTCCTTATACTTTTATTGAATCATTTTTTCATTCCGTTTATTCCTTTGTTTTGGGATCCAGTGCGTCCCGCACGCCTTCTCCAATGAAGTTAAATCCGATGACCACCAAAATGATACAGATTCCCGGCGGAAGCCATACCCAGGGTCTGGCAGTCAGCACCAGAAGGTTCTGAGCCGCAAAGATAATGTTTCCCCAGGAAGCCTGCGGTGTCTGCACGCCCATGCCCAGGAAGCTTAAGGATGACTCGGTCAGGATCGCTCCCGCCACCCGGAAGGAGATATTCGCCCAGACCGGCGGGATCGCGTTGGGAAGAACCTCAGAGAATAAGATCTTCTTTGTGCTGACTCCCACAGCCCTGGCTGCCTGTATATATTCCCGCTCCCGGATCGAGAGCACGTTTCCATAGATCAGCTTGGCAATGGCCGTCCAACCAAGCACACCGATGACAACTGTTACCGTAAGGATCGACGGACCAAACACTGCCACCAGAACCAGGATCAGTACCATGGACGGGAAAGACATGAATGCATCCGCTGTACGCATAATGATGGATTCTGCTGTTCCCCGGAAATATCCGGCGATCAGTCCCAGGGGAATGCCGATCAGTACGGAGATGATCGTGGAGGTGATCCCTACAAACAGGGAAATGCGTCCTCCATATAAAAGCCTTGCAAACAGGTCCCGGCCCACATCGTCCGTTCCCAGGATATGGGCATCAGACGGGGGCTTATTGAACCCGGCGGCCCGGTCGGTGGTATATGGGTCCAGGTCTGCAAAAAGGGGGATGAACACCACTGCTAAAACTAAGATCGTTACGATAGCCAGGCCCAGCATCGCTTTCTTGTTATGGATAAACTTTTTCATAGCCTGGCTGTTCCATATTTCTTTCATGGTCTTTTTCACATTCCCACCCCCTTCTATTTAAACTTGATCCGCGGATCCAGGGCCGCATAGATCAGGTCCAGGATCAGATTTGCCACCAGCACCACACCGCAGATCAGAACTGCCACACCCATGATCACCGGGTAATCGCGGCTGGTAATGGCCGTGATCATCAGGCTTCCGATACCCGGCCATGCAAAGATCTGCTCAGTCACCACCGCTCCTCCGATCAGGAACGGGATCGAAAGGCTGATGGTAGTCACAATGGGGATCAGCGCGTTCCGGAATGCATGCTTTAAAACGATGACCACATTGGTAAGTCCCTTGGAACGGGCCGTTTTAATGTATTCCTCATTTAAAACCTCCAGTACGCTGGATCTGGTCTGCTTAATATAGTTTCCGATGGGCTGGATCCCGCAGACAAACGCCGGCAGCGCCAGATGATGCAGAAGATCCAGCAGATTCCCGCTCATACCGGAGGACTGCATTCCACTGGTGGGGAACCATTTCAGTTTCACAGCTAAAACATAGATCAGTAAAAGGCTTAAGAAAAAGTTGGGGACCGACGCGCCAATGAACGAAATAAAGGTACTGATGTGGTCCCAAACGGAATTTGGCTTATACGCAGAGATAATACCCAGGGGAACTCCCACCAGCATAGCCGCAAGAATACCTGTACCCGTGAGCATCAGGGACGGCATGATCCTCTGAGAGATCATCAGACTGACTTCCTGGGAAGTCCGGTAGGAGATGCCAAAATCTCCGTGAAGCAGATCTCCCAGCCATATGAAGTACCGGATAACAATGGGTTTATCCAGTCCCATGGAAATCTTTAAGGCCTCCAGATCACTCAGGGACATTTCACCCGAAGCCGCAAGAACCGAAAGCGGACCGCCCGGCGCCAGGTTGATCAGTGTGTAGATCACAAATGTAATTCCCAGAAAAACCGGGATCGCATACAGCAATCGCTTTAATATGTACCGAAACACGCGAACTCCTCCTCTTCATATGTTTTTCACTAGAACATACTATATCATTATATATAGTTATATGTCAAGGTGAATATTTATATCTGTATATAATTCTCACTTTTTCATCATTCTGCACAAATCCAGGAACCACGTTTTATGGAACATAACAACATATGAAAGAAGAACCCCGTTTTCCGTCGTAGTACTAGGAAAGTTCCGTCGTTTTCTTCTCGTCATTTTTTTATCTCTTTTCCTGCATCTCGATTTTTCCTTTATTTACAGCAAATTTTCAATGCCCTTTTGGGGTTTTTTTTATTGAAAAAATTTTTTTGATATGTTATAAGTCATGAACCACCAGTTCAACTGGTGGTTTGATTATGCCCCTATAAGGGGCCTATGCCTGCAACGCCTGAAAGGCGGATGCCTCAAGC
>NZ_JAOQJF010000052.1:0-14142 GCF_025567195.1 Alitiscatomonas aceti
CGTAGAAATCCTTACCATTTATACCAAAAAAAAGAATAAGTCTGTAAGCTGTTTTCTTGCTTACAAACTTATTATACGAGGAGGGACCAGTATGAGATTTGCATTTCTGATCATGGGGAAATTTGACAGCAGGGAGGACCAGGCGGTGATCCACAATGGAACGGCCCGGATCATTGGCGTTTCGGACCTTGAGGACGCGGCCCGGACTGCAAAAAGACTGGAGGAAGAGGGGATCGACTGCATCGAGCTCTGTGGTGCATTCCGGGAAGAGGGCGCCCGGGCAGTGATCGAAGCCACCGGGAACCGGATCCCAGTGGGATATGTGACCCACCTTCCAGAGCAGGATGACGTATACCGGAAGGCGTTTGCCGGAAAATAAGATCCGGACAGAAAACGGGGATCCCGCGCGGGATCCCCGTTATTTCTAAACGTACCGGTTTTATATACTGGCTTCTGCTTAACGATTGAAGCCGCCGGCGTTATATTTTTTAATGAGCTGCTGGATCTTGTCTGTGGGTGACAGGGCGCTGCTGATGGATACGTCGTGGTTTAGGGAGTTGATGATGGCGGCGATATATTTGCTCATATCTGCCTCCACATACCATTCACGCTCAAACAGCTCCGGAGCCCGGTAGTTTAAGTTGGTGGTCACCACGCTGTCGATATAGCCCTTTTCATAGAACTCATCGAATTTATCAAAGCCGCTGGTGAAGAGTCCGAAGGTACAGCATACGGCTACCTTGGCAGCCTTTCTTTCCTTTAACTCTTTTGCGGTATCCAGCATGCTTTCACCGGAGGAGATCATGTCGTCGATGATGATCACGGTCTTTCCTTCCACGGAGCTGCCCAGGAATTCGTGGGCCACAATGGGATTCCTGCCATTGATGACCTTGGAGTAGTCACGTCTCTTATAGAACATACCCATATCCACGCCCAGGTTGTTGGCCAGGTATACGGCGCGGTTCATGGCTCCCTCGTCGGGGCTGATGACCATCAGATGGTCCTTATCGATCTTTAAGGACTGGTCATGCTTGAACAGGGCCTTTACAAACTGGTAGGTGGGCATGAAGTTATCGAAGCCGGACAGGGGGATGGCATTCTGTACCCGCGGGTCGTGGGCGTCGAAGGTGATGATATTGGAAACGCCCATACTTACCAGCTCCTCTAAGGCCATGGCACAGTCTAAGGATTCCCGGTGGGTACGCTTATGCTGACGGCTTTCGTAAAGGAACGGCATGATCACGTTGATCCTGTGGGCAGTGGACGCACAGGCGCCGATGATACGCTTCAGATCCTGGTAGTGGTCATCCGGAGACATATGGTTCACATAACCGGACATTTTGTAGGTCAGGGAGTGGTTGGTCACATCCACCATGGCAAACACATCTGTACCGCGCACAGACTCTCTGACGACACCCTTGCCTTCGCCGCTGCCAAAGCGCGGGCAGGCGCAGTCCAGGAGATAAGAGTCCACATCGTAGCCACGGTACTGAAGGTCCTGCTGTCTGCGCATTAACTCCTCTGTATCGTTGCGACGAAAGTTTACAATGTGGTCATTGACCTTTTTCGCAAGGTCCTGACAGCTTTCCAGAGCCGCGATCTTTAACGGCGCGATGGGAAGACGGTCATTGAAAACGTACTGATTCGACATGTCAAAGATTCCTCCGCTTTTACCATTTTTCCTGTCCCAGGAATGGGACATTCTTTCACTCATATCATTTATACCATTATTCGATGATTTTCGTCAATAGCCGCCGGCCTATTTTAGAAAAAAGAACATCATTTCTTTACAAATCTGCGGAAGATTGGTATGATGGAGAAGGCAGATACCGGCTGAGGATACTGCCGGAAGGGGATTGAAATTGAAAAACAAAGGACATAAAATAACGGCGGTGGCCCCGGGCTCCATTGGCGAAGAGCTGGAGCTGGAGCCGGGAGACGTGCTGCTTACCATAGACGGGGAAGAGATCGAGGATATCTTTGACTATGACTATATGACGGACAGCGAAAGCTTCGTCATGACCGTACAGAAAAAAAACGGTGAGGAATGGGAGCTGGAGATCGAAAGCGGCGGAGAGGATCTGGGCCTTACCTTTGAAAACGGCCTTATGAGCGAATACCGCTCCTGCCGGAATAAATGCATCTTCTGCTTCATCGACCAGATGCCGCCGGGAATGCGGGAGACCCTTTATTTTAAAGATGACGATTCCAGGCTCTCCTTTCTCCAGGGAAACTATATCACACTGACCAACATGAGCGACAGGGACATTGACCGGATCATCCGGTTCCACCTGTCCCCTATAAACATCTCGGTCCAGACCATGAACCCGGAGCTCAGATGCAGGATGCTCAATAACCGTTTTGCCGGAGAGGCATTAAAAAAGATCGACCGCCTTTATGAGGCCGGGACGGAGATGAACGGCCAGATCGTTCTCTGTAAGGGGGTCAACGACGGGGAGGAGCTGCGGTACACCATCGAGCGGCTGGCCGCTTATGCGCCCCATATGCAGAGCGTGTCGGTGGTCCCCGTGGGACTTTCTAAATTCCGGGACGGCCTGTATCCGCTGGAGCCCTTTACGAAGGAGGATGCCTGCCAGGTCATCGATCTGATCGAGGAGTGGCAGAAAAAGCTGTATGAAAAACATAAGCTCCACTTTATCCATGCCAGCGACGAGTGGTATATTTTAGCAGAAAGGGAGCTTCCGGAGGAAAGCCGCTATGACGGCTATATCCAGCTGGAAAACGGCGTGGGGATGATCCGGCTCCTGTATGAGGAGTTTATGGATGCCCTGGGAGAAAAAGAGGACGATGGGAAGGCGGAGGAGCTTTCCATGGCCACGGGCTTCCTGCCGTATCCCTATCTGAAGCGTCTGCTGGACCGGATGGCGGAGGTATACCCGGGAAGAAAGATCCATCTTTATCCGATCCGCAATGACTTTTTCGGAGAGATGATCACCGTGGCAGGCCTTATCACCGGCCAGGATCTGGTGGCCCAGCTTAAGGGAAAGCCCCTGGGGAGCCGCCTGCTGCTTCCATCGGTGATGTTTAAAAGCGGAGAGGAGGTATTCCTGGACGATATGACCAGGACCCAGGCGGAAGCCGCTTTACAGATCCCTATAAATATAGTAAAATCAGGCGGATATGATCTGCTCTCAGCCATCCTGGACCGGGAGGCTGCCGAGGAGCAGACCACGGAGCACGGCATGTACGAGCCGTCCATGAAGGACCTGAACCTTTCCGAAGAGGGAGAGGTCCTTTCGTAGAAAAACCATCCATAAAAAGGAGATCAATATGAGCAAACCAATCGTAGCCATTGTTGGCCGCCCCAACGTGGGAAAATCCACGCTGTTCAATGTGCTGGCCGGCAGTGCCATTTCCATTGTAAAAGATACCCCGGGAGTGACCAGGGACAGGATCTACGCAGACTGCACCTGGCTGAGCCACTCCTTTACGCTGATCGACACCGGCGGCATCGAGCCGGATTCCAGCGACATCATCCTGGCCCAGATGCGGGAGCAGGCCCAGATCGCCATTGATACGGCCGATGTGATCATTTTCATCGTGGACGTGCGCCAGGGCCTGGTGGATTCCGATTCCAAGGTGGCGGACATGCTGAGAAAATCCAGAAAGCCTGTGGTGCTGGCGGTCAATAAGGTGGACAGCTTTGAAAAGTTCGGAAACGACGTATATGAATTCTATAACCTGGGCATCGGGGATCCCGTCCCCGTATCCGCAGCCTCCCGGCTGGGCCTGGGAGAGCTTCTGGACGAGGTGGCAAAGCATTTTACTCCAGACCAGTACGACGACGAAGAGGACGACCGTCCCAGAGTAGCCATCGTAGGCAAGCCCAATGTGGGCAAGTCCTCCATCATCAATAAGATGCTGGGCGAAAACCGGGTGATCGTTTCTGATATTGCAGGCACCACCAGGGATGCTGTGGACACGGAGGTGATCCATAACGGCACCGAATACGTATTCATCGATACGGCAGGTCTCAGAAGAAAGAGCAAGGTAAAAGAGGATATCGAGCGGTACAGCATCATCCGCACGGTAACGGCTGTGGACCGGGCCGACGTGGTGTTAATGGTCATCGATGCCACCCAGGGCGTTACAGAGCAGGATGCCAAGATCGCAGGCATCGCCCATGACCGGGGAAAGGGCATCATCGTGGTGGTCAATAAGTGGGACGCCATCGAAAAAACAGACAAGACCATCTATGAATATACCAATAAGCTCAAGGAGACCCTGGCCTATATGCCTTATGCAGAGTATGTGTTCGTATCAGCTCTCACGGGGCAGCGGATGCAGAAGCTCTTTGACCTGATCGACATGGTCCGGGAGAACCAGACCCTGCGGGTGGCCACCGGCGTCTTAAATGAGATCGTCACCGAGGCTGTGGCCATGCAGCAGCCCCCGTCGGACAAGGGAAAACGGTTAAAGATCTATTATGTGACCCAGGTATCTGTAAAGCCGCCCACTTTTGTGGTATTTGTCAACGACAAGGAACTGATGCACTTCTCTTACACCAGATATCTGGAAAACAAGATAAGGGAGGCCTTTGGCTTCCGGGGCACATCCTTAAAATTCATCATCCGGGAACGGAAGGAAAAGGAGTAGACCATGGAAAGGATCTTATGTCTTCTGACGGGGTATGTGTTCGGCCTGTTTCAGACCGGATATCTCTATGGAAAAATGCACCATATCGATATCAGACAGTATGGCAGCGGCAATTCCGGCACCACCAATGCGCTGCGGGTCATGGGGAAAAAGGCGGGCCTGCTGGTATTTATGGGAGACTTCCTGAAGACGGTTTTTGCCTGCCTGCTGGTGCGGCTGGTGATGAAGGGAGACCCCAGCGTGGACCTGTACGTCCTTTATGCGGGCCTGGGGGTGGTCCTTGGCCACAATTTCCCCTTCTATCTGCATTTTAAAGGCGGAAAGGGGATCGCCTCCATGGCCGGGATCCTGGTGTCCATGGACTGGCGGGTGACCCTGGTGTGCGCCTCTCTTTTCCTGGGGGCGGTGATCCTCACCAGATACGTGTCCCTGGGTTCGATCCTGGTGGTGACTGCTTTCTTTATCCAGATGGTGTTCTTCGGCCTGCGGGGGGACTATGCAGTGGCAGAGGGAGACCGGATGGAATTCTTTGCGGTGGCCGGAGTCCTTATGGTCATGGCCATCTGGCGCCACAGAGCCAATATAAGGAGGCTTCTGAAGGGCACAGAAAATAAATTGTGGGGAAATAAGGAAAAATAACAGGAGGGGAACTACTTATGGGAAAGATCGGTGTGATCGGTTCCGGTACATGGGGAACCGCCATTGCAGTGCTTTTAAATAATAACGGTCATCAGGTGGACTTATGGTCTGCGATCCCGCAGGAGATCGAGGAGATGCGCTCCACCCACAAGCATAAAAACCTTCCGGAGGTGACGCTTCCGGATTCCATCCGCTATACGGCGGATCTGGAGGAGGCCATGAAGGAAAAGGATATGCTGGTCCTTTCGGTCCCGTCGGTGTTTGTACGGTCCACGGCGCGGCGGATGAAGGAATTCTGCCCCCAGGGCCAGATCATCGTGGATGTGGCCAAGGGAATTGAAGAGGATACCTTAAAGACCATGACGGAGATCATCCAGGAGGAGATCCCCCAGTGTGAGCCGGCGGTCCTTTCGGGCCCCAGCCACGCGGAGGAGGTGAGCCGCGGCCTTCCCACCACCTGTGTGGCAGGCTCCAGGAAGAAAAGGATCGCGGAGGCCGTCCAGTCCGCCTTTATGAGCCCTGTATTCCGGGTGTACACAAGCCCGGACGTCCTTGGCATCGAGGTGGGGGCTGCCTTAAAGAATGTGGTGGCCCTGGCGGCGGGAGCTGCCGACGGCCTGGGGTACGGGGATAATACAAAAGCTGCCCTGATCACCCGCGGCATTGCAGAGATCAGCCGTCTGGGGATGGCCATGGGAGGCAGCTTCCAGACCTTTGCCGGGCTTACAGGCATCGGAGACCTGATCGTGACCTGCGCCAGTATGCACAGCCGGAACCGCCGGGCCGGGATCCTCATTGGTAAGGGCTATACCATGGAGGAGGCCATGAAGGAGGTCCAGATGGTGGTGGAGGGCGTATATTCAGCCAGAGCAGCCCTGGCCCTCTCAAAAAAATACAGCGTTCCCATGCCCATTGTGGAAGCTGTGAACCAGGTGCTGTTTGAAGGAAAACCCGCGAAAGACGCGGTGACCGATCTGATGATGCGGGACAGACGCATCGAGAATACCTCCCTTCCCTGGGAGGAATAGGCTTTTTTCCAGTTCTGTGAAAAACCCCCTTTGCATATACTCTGGTAGTATAAAAAGGGGGTATTTTCATGGACAATTTTCAGGTATACAAAGACATTGAAGCCCGGACGGGCGGAGAGATCTACATCGGCGTGGCCGGACCTGTCCGCACGGGAAAATCCACGTTCATCAAACGGTTTATGGAGCTGATGGTGCTTCCGAAGCTGCCGGAGGGCCATCTGAAGGCCATTGCCCGGGATGAACTGCCCCAGAGCGCCGCTGGAAAGACCATCATGACCACGGAGCCGAAATTTATTCCCAAGGAGGCGGCGGAGATCGCCCTGGAGGACGGGATCACGGCCCGGGTGCGGCTGGTGGACTGCGTGGGCTTTATGGTGGAGGGGGCGGCCGGACATGAGGAGAACGGAGAGGAGAGGCTGGTGAAAACGCCCTGGTATGACCATGAGATCCCCTTTACCCAGGCTGCGGAGATCGGGACCAGGAAGGTGATCCGGGACCACTCCACCATCGGGATCGCAGTGACGGCCGACGGCTCCTTCGGAGAGCTGAAGCGGAATGATTATCTGGAGGCGGAAAACGAGACGGTCCGGGAGTTAAAGGAGATCGGGAAGCCCTTTGTGATGCTGTTAAACTCTGCCAGGCCCTATGCGGAGGAGACAAGAGAACTGGCGGAAAGACTGGAAAAGGACCATGGGGTCACAGTCCTTCCCATGAACTGTGAGCAGCTGAAGCGGGAGGATGTGGAGGCTATCCTGGCCACAGTCTTAAAAGAGTTTCCTGTGACGGAGCTCCGCTTCCATATCCCCAGGTGGATGGAGATCCTTCCAGAGGACCATCCCTTAAAGGCCGCGGCCATTGAAAGCGCCAGGGAGATCTTAAAGAAGGCAGACCAGATGAAGGATGTGGGAGGAGAAAACCTGGCTCCGGCGGGAGAGGGGATCCGGGAAATGACGGTCAGCCGGATGGAGATGGCCGACGGAACCGTGGAGATCCAGGTGAAAACAGAGGAAGCATGTTATTTTAAGGTCATCAGCGAATTTTCCGGAGTCCCTGTCCGGGATGAATATGAGCTGTTCCATACCATGGCCAGGCTTTCGTCCATGGAGAGCGAATATGAGAAGGTAAAAAACGCCTTAAGCCAGGTGCGGGCCAGGGGCTACGGCATCGTCATGCCCCATAGATCGGAGATCGTTTTAGAGGAACCGGAGCTGATCCGCCATGGCAATAAATACGGCATCAAGATCCATGCCCAGGCCCCGTCCATCAATCTGATCAAGGCCCACATTGAGACGGAGATCGCTCCCATTGTGGGGAGCGAGGAGCAGGCCAGGGATCTGATCGCCTACATAAAGAAAAGCGCCCAGAAGGAGGACGGGGTATGGGAGACCAGCATATTCGGGAAATCCGTGGAGCAGATCGTGGAGGACGGCATGGAGGCCAAGATCTCCCAGATGACTGAGGACTGCCAGGCAAAGCTCCAGGATACCCTTCAGAAAATAATCAATGACAGCAATGGAGGAATGATTTGCATTATTATCTGAAAAGTGATATAATTATGTAACTATTTAAAAGCGGTCATTGACCGGTACCATACAAACGACAGGAGGGGTTCTATGAAATTGACATTCATTGGCGCCAACCACGAAGTGACGGGGAGCTGCCACTGCCTGGAGGCATGTGGAAAAAAGATCCTGGTCGATTATGGAATGGAGCAGGGGGGAAATGTTTATGAAAATGCAGAACTTCCGTTTGCGATCCCGGATGTGGATTATATCCTGATCACCCACGCCCACATCGATCATACGGGACTTCTGCCGCTGCTCTATGCAGAGGGCTTCCGGGGACAGATCTTTGCCACCCAGGCCACCTGCGATCTGTGCAACATTATGTTAAAGGACAGCGCCCATATCCAGGAAATGGAGGCGGAATGGAAGAACCGGAAGGCCAGGCGTGCCGGTAAGCAGGAGGTGGAGCCTCTCTACACCATAAACGACGCCCAAGGCGTTCTGACCCATTTTGTCCCCTGCCATTACAAAGATGTGCTGACCCTCACCGACGGCCTCAGGATCCGCTTCACCGATGTGGGCCACCTTCTGGGGTCTGCCTCCATCGAGGTATGGATGGAGGAAGAGGGGGTGGAGAAGAAGATCGTGTTCTCCGGCGACATCGGAAACAAGAATAAGCCGCTGATCAAAAACCCCAGCTATATTGACGAAGCGGATTATGTGGTCATGGAGTGTACCTACGGCGACCGGACCCATGACCGGACCCATGAGCACATCGAAGAGCTGGCCCAGATCCTCCAGGAGACCCTGGACCGGGGCGGCAACCTGGTGATCCCGGCCTTTGCCGTGGGCCGTACCCAGGAGATCCTGTATTTCATGAGAAAGATCAAGGAAGAAAAGCTCATAAAGGGCCATGATGATTTTGAGGTCTATGTGGACAGTCCGCTGGCAGTGGAGGCCACCCAGGTGTTTACAAAAAACATCATGGAATGCTACGATGAAGAGGCCATGGATCTGGTGAACCGGGGGATCAACCCCATCGGCTTCCCAGGTCTTAAGCTTTCCATCACCAGCGAGGATTCCAAAAACATCAACTTTGATATGACGCCCAAGGTGATCATCTCCGCGGCGGGCATGTGCGATGCCGGCCGTATCCGCCACCACTTAAAGCATAACCTGTGGCGGCCCGAATGTACCATCCTCTTTGCCGGCTACCAGGCTGTGGGGACCCTGGGGCGGAGTCTTCTGGAGGGAGCCCAGGTGGTGAAGCTGTTCGGTGAGACCATCGATGTGGAGGCTCATATCGAAAAGCTGGACGGAATTTCCGGCCATGCAGATATGAACGGACTGATCACATGGGTATCGGCCTTTAAGGAAAAGCCGTCCCAGGTATTCCTGGTCCACGGCGACGACGATGTGTGCACCAGCTTTGCCGGCCTTCTCCACACAGACTATGGGTTTGAGACTGCGGCCCCGTTTTCCGGCTCTGTTTACGACCTGGCCGCAGGAGCATGGCTTAAACAGACTGTGGGCGTTCCCCTCCGCAGGGAGACAGAACGGCAGAAGGAGAACCGGACCATCTTTGAGCTTCTTGTGGCCGCAGGCGAGCGCCTGATGCGGGTGATCCGGAAGAACCGGGAATGTGCCAATAAAGACATAAAGAAATTTACAGCAGACGTCAATGCCCTCTGCGATAAATGGGATCTGTAAAGGGCTGGCGGAAGGAAAGGATCATTCATGAAAGTAACGTTATACACAGATGGCGCGGCCCGCGGAAACCCCGACGGGCCGGGCGGCTACGGAGCTGTCCTCCAGTTTGTGGACAAGGAGGGCACGCTCCATGAAAAAGAGCTGTCCGCCGGATATGTGAAGACCACCAACAACCGGATGGAGCTGATGGCAGCCATTGCAGGGCTGGAGGCCTTAAACCGGCCCTGTGAGGTGGAGCTTTATTCCGATTCCCGGTATCTGGTGGACGCTTTCAACCAGAAGTGGATCGACGGCTGGGTGAAGCATGGCTGGAACCGGCCCAAAAGCGGACCGGTGAAGAATTCGGACCTATGGAAGAGGCTTTTAAAGGCCATGGAGCCCCATGTGGTCACTTTTTTCTGGGTCAAGGGCCACGACGGCCATCCGGAGAATGAAAGATGCGACCGGCTGGCCACTGCGGCGGCCGACGGAAGCGGCCTACTGACGGATACGGGGCTGGAAGCTTAGTCTGAACGACCGGCTGTGATGCCGGATCTGTGGAAAAAGTTACGATAATCTTACAAAATATTACTAATTTGCGATTTGTGTTCACAAGTGGTTCCGTTTGTGTTATCTTTATTTCATAAAGCAGACCAGAGATCGAAGGTCATACCGAATGGAGTTTGATATATGAACAGACGGAATGGAATGTGGCTCACAATCCTGTGCATCCTGGCCGCCGGGATCTTTACCACCAGCGTCACCAGCAGCTTTGTGAGGGAGAGCACAGAGGCCGCCATGGCGGCCGTGACGGAAACCGAGGCCCGCGGGGCACAGATATCTGTGCCCAGGGAAGCATCCGTACCGGAAGCTTCCCTAAAGGCTCTGATGGACCAGGCAGATGCAGGCGTCCGGGGAAAGGGGGGAAAAGCCCCCCAGGCAGCCGGAGGGAAGGAACCGGGGAATCTGGCTCCGGGAGCCCGTGCGGCTCTGGAATCCCCGGAGACAGCCGCTGAAGAGGCGGAACAGGAGGAGGCAGCTGAAGCCGGGATCCAGGTGGCCGCAGAAGCGGATGCGGCTGTGGAGGAAACGGTAAAATCTCCTCTGGATCCGGCGGCGCCTGCGGAGGCAGTGGAGGCTTCCGGCCAGGAAGCCATGGAGGCAAAGACCGTATTTACAAAGGATGAGCTGGACGCCCGCCTGGAGAAGGCCAGGGAGCTGTCCTGGCAGTACCAGGGCAGCGTTAAGGACGAAAACGCCATTTCCGCCTATGCGGCGGCAGAGCAGCTCTGGACCCTGTGGGACCAGGAGCTGAACCTGGTATACGGCTCCATCCGGGCCCGTATGACTGAAAAAGAAGCGGAGACGCTGCGTATTGCAGAGCTGGAATGGATGAAGGAAAGGGACCAGGCGGCCGCCAGGGCTGCGGAAGCCTCCCCAGTCCCCCAGAACCAGACCCTGGAGTCCAGAAGGGCCATGGCGGAGGAAACGCGGGTCCGGTGCTACGAACTGATGGAAGAATATGAAGAGATCCTGGAGCGGATGCCGGACGGGGCGGCTTCAGAATAAAAACCGGGGAGATCATGGCCCCGGTTTTTATAATTTAAATTTTCTTCTTGCATATCTGGGGATTTAAGATTATGATATATCGTATATCAATGTGCCATTTATCAAAGCACAGGCGTCTGAATCTGAAAGACAGCCGGAAAAGGAGGAGTCTATGACCGCATTATTCGCTGCTTTTATAGAAACCGCAGGAAAGTTCCTGATCCTTGGGGCCGCCGCTTTCTTTGGCGTTGTCTGCGGAAAAAAATTCAGAGACAGAAGAAATAAACAGTAACCAGGAGGCAAAAGACCATGCAGAAATATGGTGTGAATGAACTGAGGAGAATGTTCCTTGAATTTTTCGAGAGCAAGGACCATCTGGCAATGAAGAGCTTCTCCCTCGTTCCGCATAATGATAACAGCTTACTTCTTATAAATGCCGGTATGGCTCCCTTAAAGCCCTATTTTACCGGCCAGGAGATCCCGCCCAGGCGCAGGGTATGTACCTGCCAGAAGTGTATCCGTACAGGCGATATCGAGAATATCGGAAAGACCGCCCGCCACGGCACCTTCTTTGAGATGCTGGGAAACTTTTCCTTTGGAGATTATTTTAAGACCGAATCCCTCCACTGGTCCTGGGAGTTTCTGACCCAGGTGGTGGGACTGGATCCCGACCGGCTCTATCCGTCCATCTACCTGGACGATGAAGAGGCCTTTAAGATCTGGAACGAGGAGATCGGTGTCCCCGCAGAAAGGATCTTCCGCTTTGGAAGAGAGGATAACTTCTGGGAGCACGGCGCAGGCCCCTGCGGCCCCTGTTCCGAGATCTATTATGACCGGGGAGAAAAGTATGGCTGCGGAAAGCCGGATTGTACCGTAGGCTGCGAATGCGACCGCTATATCGAGGTATGGAACAACGTATTCTCCCAGTTTGAGAACGACGGCCATGGAAATTATACGGAGCTGGCCCAGAAGAACATCGACACCGGCATGGGCTTAGAGCGTCTGGCCGTTGTGGTCCAGGATGTGGATTCTCTGTTCACCATCGACACCAACAAAGCGCTTTTAGACCGGGTATGCCAGCTGGCCGGAAAAGAATACCAGAAGGACTATGAAACTGACGTTTCCCTGCGGATCGTGACCGACCATATCAAATCCTGTACCTTTATGATCTCCGACGGCATCATGCCCTCCAACGAAGGCCGCGGCTATGTGCTCCGCCGGCTTTTACGCCGGGCTGCCCGCCATGGGAGAAAGCTGGGGATCGAAGGAAAGTTCTTAGCCAACCTCTCCGATACAGTGATCGCATTATCCAAAGACGGATATCCGGAGCTGGAGGAGAAGAAGGTGATGATCTTTAAGGTCCTTACAGAGGAAGAGGACAAGTTCAATAAGACCATCGACCAGGGCCTTGCCATCCTTTCCGATATGGAAGAGGAGATGAGAAAGAGCGGCTCGGATACCCTTTCCGGCGCAGACGCCTTCAAGCTTTATGATACCTACGGCTTCCCGCTGGATCTTACAAAGGAGATCCTGGAGGAAAGGTCCTTCCAGGTGGATGAAGAGGGCTTTGCCGCCTGCATGAAGGAGCAGAAGGAAAAAGCCAGAAAGGCCAGAAAGACCACCAACTATATGGGCGCAGATGTGACCGTTTACCAGTCCATCGACCCGGCAGTCACCACAAAATTCGTGGGATATGACCATCTGGTCCATGATTCAGCCATTACAGTGCTGACCACAGAGGACGAGATCGTGGAAGCCCTTACGGACGGCCAGAGGGGAACCATCCTGGTGGAGGAGACCCCGTTTTACGGCACTATGGGAGGCCAGCAGGCCGATACCGGCGTGATCGTATCGGAAAACGGCGAATTTACCGTGGAGGACACGATCCATCTCCAGGGCGGCAAGGTAGGCCACGTGGGAGTAATGACAAAGGGAATGTTCAAGACCGGCGATACCGTGACCTTAAAGGTGGATGAGGAAAACCGCGCCTTAACGGCCAGAAACCACAGTGCCACCCACTTACTCCATAAGGCGCTCCGGACCGTTCTCGGGGATCATGTGGAGCAGGCTGGTTCTTTAGTGACCAGGGACCGTCTCCGCTTTGACTTTACCCATTTCTCCGCCATGACTCCCGAGGAGATCAGACAGGTGGAGGAGATCGTAAATAAAGAGATCCATGCGGGACTTTCTGTTGTGACTGACGAAATGAGCCTGGAGGATGCGAAAAAGACAGGCGCCATGGCCCTGTTCGGCGAGAAGTACGGAGAGACGGTCCGCGTAGTAAGGATGGGCGATTTCTCCACAGAGCTCTGCGGCGGGACCCATGTGGCCAACACCTCCTCCATCAGCTCCTTTAAGATCCTGTCCGAGGCAGGGATCGCAGCCGGAGTAAGAAGGATCGAGGCGCTGACCTCCGACGGACTCATGGCCCATTATGCCGAAACAGAAAAGGAGCTCCATGAGGCGGCAGCAGCAGCCAAAACGACTCCGGGTGCCCTGACTGCAAAGATCGAGGCTATGTTAGAGGAGATCAAGGCCCTCCATTCGGAAAATGAGAAGCTTAAGAGCAAGCTTGCCAAGGAGGCCATGGGCGACGTGATGGACCAGGTGCAGGAAGTAAAGGGCGTGAAGGTCCTGGCTGTCCGCGCCGACGGCGTTGATATGAACGGCTTAAGGAACCTGGGTGACCAGTTAAAAGAAAAGCTGGGCGAGGGCGTCATCGTCATCGCTTCCGTCCTGGACGGCAAGGTGAACCTGGTGGCCACAGCCACAGACGGAGCCCAGAAGGCGGGAGCCCATGCCGGAAACCTCATCAAGGCCATTGCTGGTCTGGTGGGCGGAGGCGGCGGCGGCCGTCCCAATATGGCCCAGGCCGGCGGTAAGAACCCCGCAGGCGTGGACGAGGCCCTGGCAAAGGTGGCCGAAACGGTGGAATCCCAGGTAAGATAACCCGGCATCAGCCAGTTTTTTACAAATTTTTCATAATTCCAAAAAAATCTATTGACGAATGTGTAATTTATGATACCTGACTTCCGTCGTTTCTCTCAAAACATAGTACTCAGGAGTCCAGGAGGATACAGTTCTGAAAAAGATTGTTGATTTCTTTTTCAGTGAGA
>NZ_JAOQJF010000053.1:0-13333 GCF_025567195.1 Alitiscatomonas aceti
TCAGAAAATGTACCTTGAAGAATATGCCCGTCAGCACGGCATGAGAAATATCCGGCATTTTTCGGACGATGGGTACAGCGGTACGAACTTCAATCGTCCCGGCTTTAACGCCCTTCTGGAAGAAATTGAAGCAGGTCATGTGGCTGTCCTGATCGTAAAGGATTTAAGTCGTTTTGGCAGAAACTACCTGCAAGTCGGTTACTATACCGAGGTTGTTTTCCCGAAAAAGGGCATCCGGTTTATCGCCATCAACAACAGCGTGGACAGCGCAGCCCCCTCAGACAATGACCTTACCCCGTTTTTGAACATCATGAATGAGTGGTATGCGAAAGATACCAGCAACAAAATCAAGGCGGTATTCAAAGCCCGGATGAAGAACGGCATGAGGTGCAGCGGCTCTATCCCCTATGGCTACAAGCGCACCAAAGAGGACAAGCAGCAGCTGCTCGTGGATGAACCGGCTGCCGAGGTTGTCAGGAAAATCTTCCGTCTGGCTTGTCAGGGCATTGGAGTAACTACCATTGCCGAAATGCTGTCAGCGGAAAAGATACTAATACCGTCCGCTCATGCCGCCAAGTATTTTCCTGAAAATTGCAGACATAGCGAGGTTGCAGACCCTTACCGCTGGAGTGCAACCACCGTAGGGTACATTCTGGACAGGCAGGAATATCTGGGACATACGGTGCTGGGCAAATCTATCTGCGAGAATTTCAAAACGAAGCAGCGCAGAGCCGCCACAGCCGATGAACTGATGATTTTCCCCGATACCCATGAAGCCATCATTGAACAGGACACATGGGATATTGCCCATAAACTGCGGTTGCAGAAGCGTCCGAAAGCAGCCAACGGAACCTATACCCACCGTCTGTCCGGCTTGATTTACTGTGCAGACTGCGGCGCAAGGATGAATTTTTGCAGCCCGGACAGGGTGAAAAGCGGAAAACGGTTTGATTCAGATTCAGCTTTTCAGTGCGGAAATTATCGGAATACTGCCGGTCAATGTGTATCCCATTTTGTCAAAACATCGGTTCTGGAAGCGGTAATTTTACAGGCAATCCAAGTGGTCAGCAAATATGCCCTTGAAAATGAAGCCGAGTTTGTTTCCCATCTCAAAAGCATCTGGAATGAAAACCAGAGCAAGAACACAGACAGCGGACAGCGGGAACTGGAAGAAGCCAGAAAGCGCATGGCAGAGCTGGACACCATGATCCAAAACCTGTACGAAAGCTCCGTAAAAGGTGTGCTGCCGGAACGACAGGCGCAGCGCATGATTCAGCAGTATGATGAAGAACAAATCCTTCTGGAACGGCGGGTACAGGAGCTGGAAAGCCAGATTCAGCAGGAAACCGTAAAGAAGGCGGATACTGAGCGTTTTCTGGCACTGGTCAGGAAATACCGTGACTGTACAGAACTGACCGATGCCATGCTCTACTCTTTCATCGACCGGGTGGAAGTTCACGAAGCAACTGGTGGGCGCACCATCTACCGCCAGCAGAACATCGACATCCACTTTAATTTCATCGGCAGCTACTACCCGCCTGTTGAAACTGTGTCCGAAGAAGAACGGATTGCCGCCATAGATGCGGAGCAAAAACGGAAGAAGAAGGAAAAAGGCAGACGAGCCAATGAACGCAGGAAACAGAAAATAGAAGCTCTACGGCTGGCATCAGAAGCCGGTGATCCGGAAGCCATTGCCCAATATGAACAGCATTTGAGCAAACTGCGGGAGCGAAACCAGAAGTACCGCCAGAAGGTTCGGGAAGCCAGAGAAGCTGACCCGGAATATCTCCGGCAGCTGGATGAAAAAGAGCGTATCCGTCAGGAAAGGCTGCTGGAAACCGAGCGTAAGCGTATAGAACGAGCCACCCGGAAAAAGAAGCTGTCACGAGCAGAGCTGAAAGAAAAAGTCAAAACTGACCCGGAAGCTGCCGAGCAATGGGCGGCAATGAAAGCCAAAGAAGCCGAAGCCCGGCAGCGCAAAAAGGAGCGTGAAGAAGCCCGGATAGCGTCAGACCCGGAGTATGCGGCTATGATAGCAGGGCGTAAGGCTGAATATACCCGCACACGGACAGCCAAACGCAAGGCTGAACACGATGCACTGGTTGAGCTTGCCAGGACTGACCCGGAAGCTGCCCGGCAGTTGGCTGAAAAGCGGAAATACCAGAGCGAAGCAACCACAAAATCCCGTCAGAAAATGAAAGCGGCGGCAGAAGCCGGTGATCCCGATGGTATCAGGCGTTATGAAGCCTACCTTGCCATGCGCAGGGAGGATTATCATAAAAAGAACCAAAGTAAGGAGGAAATTTCAGCATGAAAGAGTTAAAACCGAGAATCCACGAAAACGGCATGGACTATGTGCTGGTGGGCGATTACTATGTGCCGGATTTGAAGCTGCCGGAGGAACACCGCCCCATTGGTCACTGGGGACGGCTGCACCAGTCCTATCTGAAACAGTTTCGCCCGATGGTTTACAGTGACCTGCTTTTGTCCGGCAAGCTCCACACTGTCCTTGCCGATCTGAACGAACAGGCAACGGACAGGCTAAATCTGATGATCCGTCAGATGGCAGAAGCCGAGGGTGTGACCGAAGCCATGAAAGCTGAAAATCAGATGTTGTGGGTGCAATCCATGAACTCTATCCGCAGCCGGGCTGAGGAAATCATCAAGGCAGAGTTAATCTACTGCTGAAGGGAGGTGGTGTCATGATTTTGGAAGAAATGTACAGCGGGAGGTTTTATCCATGTGAAACAGTTGTCCCTACATCGGAAGTATACCGCAAGGCGGTCAAAGCCTGTGAGAAACTGATGGAGCAGCTGTCCCAGCGGCTCAGTAAAGAGGACTATGAGCTGGTGAAGGAACTCCGGGCGCAGACAGCAATCGCCCAATGTGAAGAAAGCGAAAGCCACTTCAAATACGGCTTTTCCGCTGGGTTGATTGTTCAGCATGAAGCCTATGAACAGGTCAATGGGGAGAAATAGCCATGTTTCTGATAAAGCTGTTGGTATTGCCGCTGGTGGCAGTTGTGACCCTGATTCAATGGGTGGCAATCTTCCTGACTTCCTTTTCTGCTATCATTTTTGACCTGCTGGCAGGAATGATCTTCATGATTACGCTTGCAGGGCTGCTGTTCGGTGTGTGTACCGGCATGGAAGCATTGAAAATGCTGGCAGTCAGCTTTGCAATCTTCAGCATCCACCAGATAGCGGAATGGCTGATTGAAAGAATTGTAGACATAAACTACGGACTGCGTGATTTTATCAAGTCCTGACCCGACAATTTCATATCGTTCACAAAGCGACAGGTATTCCTATGGGAACTATCTGCCGCTTTTATTTTTATCAACTTCAAGGAGGACTATTTTATGAAAATGAGCATTGGTGAAAAGAAAATCCTGTTTGTCTTTGGCTGCCCCAACCGTGAAGCAACGGTGGATCGTCTGTATCAGGTGGCAGACCTGATTCCCGACCCTACCGGAAGGAAAGCTGTGGAAGCTCTGGCTGACAAGCTGGACGGCGAGGGCGTAGAAAAGTGGTATCGCTGCTTCTTCTACAATATGAAGTTGGAGATGGAAGCCTATTACCGGCACAAGGCTATTTTGAATCGCATCGTGGGCGGCAGTATGGAGGTTGACAATGACGAGATTGACGAAGGTTGAGAAAGAAACCATCATCCTGTTCAACGAGGGAGAAAGCACTGCCAGCATCTACACCTACAATGCCGGGCTGAAAAAGCGGCTGGCAGCGTTCAGCAAAAAGTATCCTGACCTGTGCCAGCTGGAAAAGCCGGAGCATCTGGGCGGCGTGTCCTATCTGATCGACAAGTCCCGGCTGTCCATCCGCTTGCAGCCGCCGTACAGCGAAGAACGCAGGCAGAAAGCCAGCCAGTACGCCCGGCAAAATGGTTTCAGCGGTAAGGCGAAGTAATGTAGCGATAAGGGGCGATTTGCGGTCAGAATGTCGGGTCTGCACCCGATGTTCTGACTGCTACATATTGCCAAAGTACAAATAAACCTATCAAGTTTAAATCACACAAGTCGCTTAATATGTAAACATTCTTATGTATCTTGAAAAAGCGCTATAAAAGCGCTATAATATTTAGGCTGTATTCTTACACAGAAAGGAGCTTGGTACATGGACTGGAATAGTTTCAGATTCATTGACCTATTCGCTGGAATTGGCGGAATAAGATTGGGATTTGAATCTGTTGGCGGTCACTGTGTGTTTTCATCAGAATTTGACGAGGATGCTTGTAAAACATACGAAGCAAATTTTGGGGAACATCCATCTGGTGATATAACAAAAATAGATGCAAAAGACATTCCCGATTTTGAAATTCTTTTGGGTGGATTTCCTTGTCAGGCGTTCTCAATAATTGGAAAAAAAGAGGGATTTGCAAATGAAACTTGTGGAACACTTTTCTTTGATATAGAAAGAATATTGAAAGAAAAACAACCTCCGGCTTTCATGCTTGAAAATGTAAGAAATTTGACGGCACATGATAATGGAAATACATTCAGAATAATCAAGGAACATCTTGAAAAATTAGGATATCATGTTTATGCGAAAGTTCTGAACGCCTTAGATTATGGTGTGCCGCAGAAAAGAGAACGAATTATTATTGTTGGCTTCATTGATGATGTTGAATTTTCTTTTCCAGAGCCAATTTCAGAATCAGAGAAAACCACTCTTGCAGATATTTTGGAAGATAATGTGGATAAAAAATATTATGTGCGAGATGCCATTCGTGAATCTCGTATTGAACGATTGAAAGATAAAAACTATCCAAAGCCGTATATATCTCATGAAAATATGGCAGGATCTATCACTCCACATCCTTATTCATCAGCACTGAGAGCTGGTGCATCTGCAAATTATATCTTAATAAATGATGAGCGCAGACCAACTGAGCGTGAGTTACTAAGAATACAAGGATTTCCAGATGATTTCAAAATTGTTGTTCCGTATGGAAAAATTAAAAAGCAGACCGGAAACTCTGTAGCTGTACCTGTAATAAAAGCTGTTGCACGAGAAATGATTGCGGCATTAAAGAATTTTCACGAAAACGGAGGAGTAAAAGATGGAAAATCGACCAAGATTGAGGGATTCCAAACATCTCACAACACAGACTCTATACCCGCTAAATGTGTTTCCTGAAGAATTAGTAAATAAGATTGGTGGTTATCTCATTTACTTGATTTACATAGGAAGAAAAGATGTTTCTGGAAACGATTGGGGAGATGCTTTTGCAGATGCAATAAATGGCACACATCTGGATTCACCTGTTGGTATTGCAGATGTTGTTCTGGATAAGAATTGCTGGTCTGTAAAAACTGTAAAAGTTAAGGATCCTTTCGCAAGCACAAGCGTTAGACTAATAAGTGGAAGGTGCTCGCCTGATTATTCCTATGGGATAACCGATCCTCACAAGGATATACAAAAAACAGGTGAAGCTGTTCTTAATATCTGGAATGAGCGAATCAATATTGCTACTGACCATTATAGCCGTGTAAGAACAGCTGTTTTGGTCAGAAGCTATGATTTGCTTTCCTACAGATTATTTGAAGAAGAAACTACAAGGTATAGAACAACTGATTACCATTGGAAAGTTAATAGCAATGGTAATTTGATAGGATTAGATCACAACGGGAAAATATGTTTTACATGGCAACCACATGGATCACAGTTCACAATCCATACAGAAGTTCCGAAAGAAGCTGTGAAATTTCAAGTGAAGCAACCGCCAACATTGAGAAAAAATGATGTTCTTAAGGGAATCAATTTTGATGAAAGTTGGGTTACCATCTTTAAAGATTGATGGAGGTTGTCAATATGCGCAAAGAGGAATTCAAAGAGTGGCTGTCAACAAGAATTAAGAAAAAACCAACAAGTGATTGTATGAGCAGATGCAAAGCAGTTGAAATTGCTTTACACACTGATTTGGATGCGGAATATGCTCTTGATAAAGGGAAAAGATTATTACAAAAAATGCAATACTCTATCTCTGATGAAAGAAAGCAAAAAGCGGCACCTACAGAATTTCACTTTAAAGATAATGCAAATATTAGATACCGTATGGCAAATTTGAGATCCGCAGTGAATAAATACTTTGAGTTTTGTAAAGAGAATATTGCATAAGCTGAAAGGCGACCAACTCCAACGAGTGGTCGCCTTTCAAAGCAACAAGCTTTTTTATAATAATATGAACAAACTACGACGCAGTAGAGATGAACAGAAAATGAATCTTCGAGAAAGTTTCGACAAACAAAGGGATTTGCTGCGACAGAAGTATTGAAAAATACGCAAGGCAGTGGTATAATGGAAAACGGAACAGAAAGGAGGCGAGCAAAGTGATTGATTTGACGAATTTTAAGGCGTTTGATTTCAACGAAGGATTGCCTTATGTGTCTATCACAAACAATGGACTTACATTTAACAAGTCGGTTATTATGAAGATGAGCTATCCGGCATATGTCAGATTGCTGATAAACGAGAGCGACAAACAAATGGCGATTCAAGTCTGTGATGAAAAAGACGAAAGATCAGTGCAATTCTTTAGAGAAAAAGCCAACGGAGTATTGTCTGTCAGATTAAACTCCAAAGACTTAATCAGTACGATTGAAAGGATTTGTGAGTGGGATCTAAAGAAGGCATCGTATCGTGTTAACGGCATCCTCGTTCCAGAAGCATCATTGATGCTGTTTAATTTTTCCGATGCTGTTACAATGGCTTAAGCTCGCCGAACCCCTGTTTCCAAAAAAAAGAGCTTATATGAGGGCTCAATCTCATATAAGCTCTTCGAGAAGAAGCAGAGACAAATGGTCACCTACTAAATCTCTTGTCTATTTATTAAGTTTAGCATTTGTCTCTGCTCTTTTCCATACTTTCGCAGATTCGTCTGTGAAAAATCTTTTGGAAAGGAGTTTTGCTGTATGACAAAAAGCAATGAAGTAGAGCTTGTGTTTACGCCTTACATCACACTGAAAAATGGGCATCGCATCTATGCTCGTCAGTATGGTAAGAAGGTGTTTTGCTTCCCTAAAAAGCGAACTGAAAGCACAAAAAAATAATCTGTAAGTCCAATAATTCAGAGGATGTCAGGTGACCACATCCTCTCTTTCGAAAGAGAGGTATCGTCATGAATAAGAAAACCAGCAGTCCTAAAATGTCTTCTAATGCATCAGCGATATTGAGTTCAAATGGAAGCTCTAAAATTCAAAAGTCCCTTGCTGCAAGTGTCCTGTCCCAGAGCAATCCGGGTAAAGTTACTGGAAAGGATATGGAAACAAAAGCTTCCAAGGTTCTCAACAGCGACAAATACTCCGATACTACAAAGAGTTTGGCAGCAAGTGTTTTGTCTCAATCCGATAAAAAAAGATAATTGAATAGTGTATAAGCCAAAGGCGATCAACCGTAAAAAGTTGGTCGCTTTTGTTTTGCCCATTATTCAGAAAGGAGCCTGACCCCATGAATGAAAAACTGGAAAAACTGAGCCGCCAGAAAGCCGCAGCCGAGAAAAAGCTGATCGCTGCCCAGCACAGGGAGAAGCAGCTGGAGCATGAACTGAAACGCCTGACACGGAGCGAGAGAACCCACCGGCTCTGCACTCGTGCCGGTATGCTGGAAACTTTTCTGCGAGAGCCTACCCTGCTGACCGATGATGATGTGATGGAGCTGCTGACCTTCCTCTTTCACGGCGAAGCCGCCCAAAAGAAACTGGACACGCTGATTGAGGAGCGGAGAAAAACGCTGACAACGGACGGCAGCGAGAACCCCTTGTTTTAACAAGGGCGCAATTATACACCGCCTAAAGGTGGTGCATTGCGTTCTGCCGAAAGCCCCTTGCAGGGAGCTGATGATTTCCACTCCGAGCAAGCTCTTCGTGCCCATCATCCAGAGGACGCTACGCTTCCCCTGCGCTGGCTAAAGCCAGCTACCCATTTTATTCACAAATTATTCCCAGCAATTACAGACGAGTGTGGTATAATGATATTAAATTATTAACGAACCGATTATAAGGAGATACAATGGATATAAATGCTTTAATTCAAACATTACAAAGTGCCCTTCCACAAATAGCAGAATCGTGCTGTATTGTGAATGGAGCACTTATGAATCTTACCGAAGTGCAGAACATGGGCTACGATGAATTTAGTATGCGTGCTAAAATGAATATGCCCTTAAAGTTATACAAGTACTTTCCCAACCGGCTAACTGAGTTAGTTGATAAAAAAACAGGGAAACCTATCGTAGATGAAACTACTGGAGATAAAAAAACCGTAAATTATAGCATACAAGCACTAAGAGATAATACGGTTTTCATGCAATCCCCAAGTTTGTTTGACGATGTGTACGATTCCGATATTAGTTTGAATTATTCAGAATATGAAAGGGCTCGGTTGCTTGAATACTGCATTCGTTGTGAAATAGATGTAAAAGAAGCAATGGAAACACCGGAGCTTGCAAATGCGCTGATGCAGACCATAGCAGACATGATTAACTCTACTGGTAATATTGATTCCTTGTTCAAAAGCGCCCCTGCTACAAAAAATGAGGATTTATCCAACCAGTGTTTTCTCCTCGAGTTAAAAAACCAATTATACAAAGGCAAAGATTTAGGCGAATCTTTAAGAAATGCCATTGTTTCGGATTTCAATAGATATTTACAGTATCTACAGGATTCATTTAGAGCGACTTGTTTTGCAACGACTCCATACTCTCAGTTAATGTGGGGTGGTTCTTATGCGGATTGCCACAGAGGGTTTTGTGTTGAATATACAGTGCTTCCTAATGATCCGCAATACCAGAAGTTATTCTTAAATTTATTCCCGATGATTTACTGCAAAGTGCGACCGAACATGACTGAAAAACTTGTGAAATTCCAAGATAAAGAACCAACGATGGAGTTATTATGGGATATTTATTTTCATGGGGCATTGAGAAAAAGCATTGATTGGGCGTTTCAGAATGAATGGAGATTATTGCTCCCTATGGAGCGAAATCGGGAAGAAAAAGACTACTGTGTTTCATTTTTTCCAATTACCAAAGTGTTTTTAGGTAACAGGATGTCACACGCTGCACGAAAAGAAGTAATCGACATATGTCATGCAAGAAATATCCCTTACATTGGAGTTACGAGAAATCCTAATGTTTTTGAAATGCAGGAATGTGCTATTAAGTGTGAAGAGTGTCCTCACTACACAAATAATATACCAAAGTAATTGAATATATTGCATCTAAGCAGGAAACCTACATGGTCTCCTGCTTTTCTTTTTTCCAAGAACTTCAAAAGGAGATGATGAAGTGGCAAACCCTCATTTTGAAATCAAAATCACGAAGCGAAGTAAACGGCAGTCAGCTGTTGCCGGAGCTGCCTACCAGAGCGGCGAGAATCTGTTTTCCGAGTATGACCAGAAGCACAAAGACTACCGGAAAAAGGAAGGTGTGGTCTACACGGAAATCATGCTGCCGTCCCATGCCCCGCCGGAATACGCCGACCGGGAACAGCTCTGGAACGCAGTGGAAGCCGTTGAAAACCAGTGGAACTCCCAGCTTGCCAGACGGTTTGTGCTGGCACTGCCCAGAGAAGTGCCGGAGGAACTGTATCCCCAGATGGTGCAGGACTACTGCAACCAGTTTTTTGTTTCCAAAGGCATGATTGTTGATTTTGCCATCCATGACCCCAAGCCACCGGGACACAATCCCCATTGTCATGTGATGCTGACCATGCGGGCAATGGACGAGCATGGGAAATGGCTTCCCAAAGCCAGAAAGGTTTACGACCTTGACGAGAACGGTGAGCGTATCCGGCTTCCATCAGGGAACTGGAAAAGCCATAAGGAGGACACTGTTGACTGGAACGAGCAGTATTATGGGCAGGAGTGGCGCACCGGCTGGGAAACAGTGCAGAACCGTTATCTGGAAATGGTGAACAGCCCTGTCCGTGTCGATCTCCGTTCCTATGAAAAACAGGGGCTGGACATCATCCCCACCGTCCACATGGGAGCTGCTGTCACCCAGATGGAACGCCGTGGCATCCAGACCAATATCGGCAATCTGAACCGGGACATCAAAGCCGCCAACCGCATGATGAGCGTGATCCGCAGCACCATTCAGAATCTGCGTGACTGGATCAGCGATATTCTGGAAGCCCGGAAAGAGCTGCTGGCAGAGAAGAAGCCGGAAACTGCATCCCCCGACCTTATCAATCTTCTGCGGGATTATCTCAATCTGCGAAAGGCAGAACGCCGGGACTGGTCAAGATACGGTCAGCAAAAAGGTACAACGAAAGATTTACAGTCCTTTGTCAACGCCACCAATTATCTGAAAGCCCATGAGATTTTTACGCTGGAGCAGCTGGACAGTGTGCTGGAGGAAGTGAAACAGAAATCCGGCAGCATCAGCACCGGCATGAAGAAAGCCGAGAGCCGCATGAAAGTGATTACCGGCATCCAGAACGCCGTTGCCGATTGTCAGCAGCATAAAGCTATCCATGACAAGTATGTGAGAATCGGCTGGAAAACGGTGCAGTCCGTTTATGCGGAAAGCCACCGAGACGAGCTGGACGCATACAACAAGGCATACCGTTTTTTGAAAAAGCATGGTGTTGACTTGAATGTTGATCTGGAAGCCCTGCAAGTGGAATATGAACAGCTGCAAACTTCTCACGCAGAATATACCGGGCAGCTGGTGGCAGTGCAGGAGGAATTGAAGCCGCTGAAAGAAATCCGTTACTGGGTCAGCAAGGTACTTGACCCGGAACAGGCAGAGGTCAAAAAGAAGCCGGAGCCGAAGCACTCTGTCACCGAACAGATTCGGGATTATCGGGAGGAATCCAGAAAAAAGGACGAGCAGCACCGGCAGGAGAAAAAACAGAATATGGAACTGTAAGGCATCTGATTTTTAAAAGAAATCGGGTGCCTTTTGTTTTGTCAGGAGGTGGAATTTTGAATGTATTTGAAGCGGTCAAACAGAATGTGACCACCAGACAGGCAGCGGAGCTGTACGGCATCACTGTCAGCAGAAATGGCATGGCGGTCTGCCCTTTTCACAACGACAAAAACCCCAGCATGAAACTGGACAGGCGTTTTCACTGCTTTGGCTGTCAGGCTGACGGGGATGCAGTGGATTTTGTTTCCCGGCTGTTTCAGCTGCCCAGCAAGGAAGCTGCCATGAAGCTGGCTGATGATTTAGGGATTGCCTATGACAACAGGCAGAAGCCGACCGTCAAGCCGCATATCCGGGAACCTACCCCGGAGCAGAAATACAGGCAGGAAGAAATGCACTGCTACAAGGTCTTATGCGAATACTTCCACCTTCTCCAGAAATGGGAACAGCAGTATGCCCCGCAAACGCCGGAGGATGACCTGCATCCGCTCTTTGTGGAAGCCCTGCAAAGAAAAACCTACACAGAGTATCTGCTGGATAGTTTTCTGGACGGATCGCCGGAAGAACGCCGGGAGCTTGTAGCACAGCAAGGAAAAGAGGTGATGAAACTTGAACAGCGAATTGCAGAATGGACAACAGCCGGAACTCTGCACCGTGGAACAGGTCAGAAGCAGCCTGGAACAGACCGAGAAAGGTAAGGTATCCAATGTCGCAGCCAACTATAAACGGGTGTTTCAGCTTGACCCTCTGCTGAAAGGAGCTATCCGAAAAAATCTGCTGACAGAACGAGTGGATATTGTGAAGCCCCTCGGCTGGTATCGGGACAGCCCGACCCTGACCGATGTGGACATCAAATATCTGCTCTTATATTTTGAGGAAAACTATGGGCTGACTATCGAGAAAAAGATACAGGATGCTGTGATGGTGATTGCCAACGAAAATCGCTATCACCCTGTCCGGGATTTTCTCAACGCCTTGCAGTGGGACGGTACGGAGCGCATCCGCTATTGTCTGCACCGTTTTCTGGGAGCTGATGCCGATGATTACACCTGTGAAGCCATGAGACTGTTTCTGTTGGGAGCAATCTCACGGGCGTTCCGTCCCGGCTGTAAATTTGAAATCATGCTTTGTCTGGTGGGCGGTCAGGGAGCCGGAAAGTCCTCGTTCTTTCGCCTGCTGGCAGTTCAGGATGACTGGTTTTCCGATGACCTGAAAAAGCTGGACGATGAAAATGTGTACCGCAAGATGCAGGGACACTGGCTGATTGAGATGTCGGAGATGATTGCCACCGCCAATGCCAAGAGCATTGAGGAAATCAAATCCTTTCTCAGCCGCCAGAAGGAAACCTATAAAGTGCCATACGAAACCCACCCGGTTGACCGAAAACGGCAGTGTGTGTTCTGCGGCACTTCCAATACGCTGGATTTTCTGCCCCTTGACCGCACCGGCAACCGCCGTTTTGTGCCGGTCATGGTACATCCAGAGCTGGCAGAAATCCACATTCTGGATGATGAACCGGCAGCAAGAGCCTATCTCGTACAGGTCTGGGCAGAAGCAATGGAGATTTACCGCAGCGGAAACTTCAAACTCCGATTCAGCCCGGCAATGAACGAGTATCTGAAAGTCCACCAGCGTGACTTTATGCCGGAGGACACCAAAGCCGGACAGATCATCGAGTATCTGGAAAAGTGTTCGGATAACATGGTCTGCTCCAAGCAGCTGTTCCGGGAAGCCCTGGGACACAGCTTTGACGAGCCGAAGCAATGGGAAATCCGGGAGATCAACGACATTATGAACAACAGCGTGACCGGATGGAGGGCGTTTTCCAATCCCCGGTACTTTCGCAGCCCCTATGGGCGGCAGAAAGGCTGGGAGCGCATCCAGCCCGACAACGGAGGTGGAGATTTTCAGGAATTGACGCCGGAGGAAGTGGAGCAGCTGGAACTTCCCCCAGAGTGGCTAAAGTAAAAAAACAGTACCGGTTGCCGTTTTGTTGTCGAGCCGGTTGTCGGTCTGGTTGTCGGGCGAAAGTCTGAAAACCCCTGATTTGATGGGCATTTTCTCTCCCCTGACAACCATGACAACCGACTTTTATAAAAAAGAAGAAAAAGAAAATAGAGCATCTCCCGACAGAGTTTTAAGGTTTTCTGATGTCCGTTGTCAGGACTTCGTTGTCAGCCTTTCCTTTGTCGGGCTTTTTTACAGGAGGTGTCGCACATGGAACAGGCAGCAGCCAAAACGAAAGCAGGACAGGCAAGTCCGGCAGGAACATTCAGCATGAAGCTGGGCAAGACCACCTATGTGGTGGGCGTTCATTTCAGCCAGACCGCAAAGGACACGCTGGAGGACAAAATGAAGCGACTGATGAAGGACGATGTGAAATCATCGAATTTTTGATGCAAAATTCGGTGAGATATTCCCTTTATTTATCTTGACAAAACACTCCCGAA
>NZ_JAOQJF010000054.1:0-13067 GCF_025567195.1 Alitiscatomonas aceti
CGTACACCATACGAAGCCCGGATGGCAGCGTAACTGATTCATGATATTTTTTAGCCACAAGTGTTACAAAAATGCTTGACCACAACAATCCTGTGCCGCATACGGTGACCGAACCCTCGCGTAATGAGCATGCACCCAGTCAGCCATTCTTGCTGGGGCTAACGGCTGGGGATGAAACTTCTGTGTCAGCGGAATGTGCCGTATGAGCCAGGCTGAATGCTTTCAAAGCAGTCGCGGACAAAGCCGGCTGAAAGGAGGAACAGCAGTGCCTTTGGACATCAGACTCTGCCTGATATCATACCACAGGATCTACCTATATAGAAATGTAACTGTCAACTGTATAGATGGGAATCGGGATGAGGGGAGTACCTCGTAGAAATCCTTACCATTTATACCAAAAAAAAAGAATAAGTCTGTAAGCTGTTTTCTTGCTTACAAACTTATTATACGAGGAGAAATATTATGATGACTGAGAAATATCCCACCTGGCTCATCGGCCATGTGAAAGAATGGGCGGAGAAGCGTCTGCCCACTGTGACATTGTGTTCCGCCGCCGGCAATGAACTGCTGGAAGTCTGGTATTACGGAAATCTGCTCACGGTGAAGGGAGAGCCCCAATCCTATATTGCAGATGGCGACGAGGCCCCCGGACTGGTGGCTGGCCGCGACCCGGAGAGCGGCGAGGAGTTCGTCATCTTTGACGGCGGTCGGCACGGCTATGACAATCTGTTCTGCGATGAACAGGATCCAGCCGAACTGGAGCACCGTCCCCTCAAGAGGTATGAGATTCCTGCCTCCAAGCTGGTGCTGGAGCTGGGTTACAGTATCGACTATGAGGACGAAAAAGAGGATTTCGAACCAGATGAGGCGGATACCGTGGAGCTGATCACCGGCGAGCGTATGCCCTGGGAGCAGGTCAAGCGGGACGGCATTGATTATATCGCCCTTTACTATGTGAATGAGAAAGGGAAACAAGTCCAGATTTTGGACGCGGAGCTGGCATGAGTATGGGAATTCAATCCTTTGACAATTTGCACGATAACAGAGTCCTGCGCTACTGCACTGACTTTGAAGCCCATAGAGATCAGCTTCCCGTGCTGCTGACAGAGGCGGTTCACTTTGCAGAAAAGGAACCACGGACTGGAGAAATCATGAGGTGAGCATGATGCAAGTGAGCAAATTGGAGAAATATATGAACGAATATGACCACGGCCCCGCCTTTCCAGTCGGAGGATTGGGTGACGGGAGTATCGTATTTCTTGACTTGGAGAGCGGCAGAGTCCGGGGGTATAATTGTGACTATGCCGATTTTGGAGGAGATCGCAGAGAGCTTTTCCAGCCTGCTCCTGAGCCTTGTGGAACCGGCATTGGAACTGGGAAAACTGTGCAGAGAATCGTGAGGTAAGCGTATGGCAAAGGACATCAGGGAGTGCCTGTTGGAGCAGGCAGAAAAATTTCATCAGTGGCAGGAAATCACTTATCCCGGAAAAACCACCGAGGAGATTGGCGGCATGTGGGAGGTTGATTACCCTGCATGGAATGATATATTTGATGCCTTTTGCCATGTGTTGACCCAAATGGATGCAGAAATGGCAGACAGCGTCCTGTTGGATGAGATGGTCTATTTGATTGCCAGGGACAACGAAGCGGAGGGATTTATACAGGAAACCACTTCCCATCTCAAATGGTTTGAGTGGGCCCATTTCTCGGTTTCCTGCCCTGTTCGCCCCACTGTAAGCCGGAAGTGCAGGAGGACAATGAACGAAACGGAGATTATGACTTTTATCGGCCTATCATCCGGGTGAAGATGGGAGTTTAATCTGGAAATAAATCACTTGGGAATGGAGGGTTTAACATGAGTAAGGAACTGGAACTATATAAAGCATTTATTGACGGTCTTGTGGAGCGGAAAGACAGCATAACGGCCCGGTGGGTCAAGGGGAATGGTTTCCCCAAGACGGAGGACAATAAGGCGAAAAATGAACTTCTCGCCACACTGACCCCGGAGCAGAAAAGCATAATAGCCGAGATGCTTCAGGACGAACATATTGCGGGTATCCATACTACCCTTGCTTATATCAATAAAATGATGGACTTGGATGGTTTGGAGCTTCATCAGGACGGTGAATCCTATCCCAACGACTATTTTGAGAGCCTGCACTATGAACTTCATCAGCCGTTGCGACGGAGATGAGTGGCCGGAACAATAGGAGGTGTGACAGATGTATATCGACAAATACTGGGGCAACTTTATTGGAGGCTCGGATGACAGCCTGAACCTTGTGGCATTTTTGGAAGACCTGAAGAAAGAAGAAATCCCCCTCAGCGAGATTTTCACCAAGATCGGGCTGGATAAGCAGAACTGGGACTTCCGCCAGACCGTGGAGTATCTGGAGTTCACCCACTCTAATGGCGTGGAGATGGACTTCCACTTTGCCATTGATGTGGTCACCGATCTGGCCGCCATCCTGCTGGAGTGCAGTGTCAGCGGCGGTGTGAATCTCCACGATCTGGACGAGTACAACACACCCGCCCGCCGTATCCGCATCACCGCCACGCCAGAGGAACACGAGGCCATGGACAAGGCCCTGGCGGACTTTGTCCAAAATCCCCTGTCCTATGACATCAGTGAGATGATGGGCGAGGATGAAATTACGGATATGGCCTATCAGGTGGAGATGCTGCGGAAAGATCTGTACGAAGCCTCCGGCCGTAACCGGAACTACCATGTAAAGGCGGAAGATGTGAAACATCTGCTTCCAGACTGGGAAGGTGCCGATGGCTGTATCGCCACCAACCGCATCACGGTGGAGGGCTGCAAGGTTGGCTATTGCTATCGGGAGGAGCCGGACGGCGGCTGGGACAGCGGCTGGCGCTTCACCGCTGGTGACGAGAGCGAGGCGTACATGGACGACCCCAACAATGCCGGGATCTACAAGCTGAACACAATCTGCAACGACGATCCCGACATCATTCCTCTGCTGAACACCCCCGCCCCCTGCGCCTTTGAGCGGGATGAGAACGGCGTGTTCCAGCAGATCAAAGACTGGAAACCGGATGAGGACGAGGAGGAGACTGATATGGACATTTTGAAGCAATGCCAGAAGTGGAATGAAAAGAGCGAGTACCAGAAGATCATCGACGCGCTGGAGGCCATCCCCGCCGAGGAGCGCACCCCGGAGATGGACAGCGAGCTGGCCCGGGCCTACAACAATCTGGGGGCACCTTCCAACCGTGGGCTGCTCAAAAAGGCCATCGCTGTCTTGAAACCCCATGAGGAATACTTTGAGGGAGACCACTGCTGGAACTTCCGCATGGGTTACTCTTACTTTTATCTGGATCAAGAGGGCCAGGCTCTGCGATACTTTGAAAAGGCATTGGAGGCCCGCCCTGGTGACGAGGACACCATGGAACTGATCGACTGGTGCAGGAAGGGCATTTCCCTGCCGCAGTTCTCGCAGTGCTTCCGGGAGCGGACAGAGAACTGGTGGGAAACCTTTGCCGAAATGGAAGCAGAATTGCGCCAGATGATGGACGAGGACAAGGATCACACCCGTGGTGCGGAGATCGTGGCCCAAATGGAGGAAACCCTGAATCTGGTCTTTGATGAGATCTCCTTTGAACTGGGCGTGGGAGGCGAAAAGCATGAGCTGATCCTCACCCCAGAGGGCGACAAGGTCAAGCTGTTTGAGCTGGTCTATTTCCAGAAACACGCCCCCAAAGAGGTACTGGAGCACTGGAATATCCTGGTGGGCCGTCAGCCCCTCCAAAACATCGGCCTGCGCACCGAGGATGGCTGGGATATCTCTGGGGAGGATGTGCAGATCTGGCTGGAGGAGCAGGGCGAAAACAGCTTCGCCATCTCCGCCTGCTGCGAAAAGCTGCTGCCTATGCTCCGGGAGGCGGAAGGCCGGGCCTGGTGGATGCTCACCACCCTCACCGATCAGGTGCTGGGTGAGATCCCCCACATGAGATACATAGACAGCTTTGATGTGCTGGAAAAGCCCAAGGCAGAGCCGTCCATTTTTATGTCCCAGCTTCCCGACGCTCTGAAGGAGCGGGGCCTGGAACTCTCCACCGATCCGGAAGCCTATCTGGAGAGCTACCTTGGCTACAAAATGGAACCCAATGAAGATCCCGACGCCGATTGGCGGCTGGATGTGATGGCCGGTTCCACTTGCTGTGTGCCGCTCATCAACGGCTATCTGAATGCCGACAATGACTTCATGGACGAGCTCCATGCCGACGGCGCGGTGGCGGGCTTCTTCTGCTATCCCCTGGATACCCTGCGGGAGGAGGAAGGCAGTCAGAAGATCTTCGACTTCCGGGATAAGCTGGAAGAAGTGTTTGCCACTGAGGAAGGATTGGAAGTGCTTACTCTTACCGGCGGGGCAACCGGCCTCTACTGCGGTTATGTGGACTTCATCGCCTGGGATATCCGGGAGGCGCTGAACATGGCAAAAGAGTTCTTTGAAGGCACGGACATCCCATGGGCCATCTTCCACACCTTCCGCCGCGAAGCAGGTTCTGTGCCCTTAAAGCAACAAGATGATGGGCCAGAAACCGGGAATCAGGATGACGAGTTGGACGAGACGCTGACGGGTATGGACTATATCCCTTACACCCCGCAGAACGAAGAAGAATTCTTCCAGCAGCTGGAGCAGTGGAACGACGAGGACGAGTACACCCGCTGTATCCAGACACTCAATGCCATCCCGGAGGAATGGCGGAACTACCGCACCGCCTACGCCCTGGCCCGGGCGCTGGAAAACTACGCCATCATCGGGGACCATGACGAGGGCACTTTGAAATCCAAGGGAGACAAAGCCCTTCTGAGGGCCATCGAGGTGCTGGAGTCCGTCCGGGAGGAAGGCCAGGACAAGCCAGAGTGGAATATGCGGATGGCCTACGGCTATCAGTATCTCTATGGGAAGGAGGAAAAGGCCATTCCCTACGCTAAACGGTGGGCGGAACTGGACCCGGAGGACGAAAATGCCCCGGCGGTGATCCGGGAGTGTAAGGCGGAGATCCGGAAACGCCAGCACAGCCGGAAGAAGAAGGCCAAATTCGTGCCCGGTGATACTCCATTTGAGGGCTTCGACCTCACCAGCTTCTGGGATGATAATTGGTATGCACTGAAAGAATATGTCAGTGATCCGCCTTCCGATGAGCTGATCGCCAGTGTGGAGGAGGAACTGGGCTATAAGCTGCCTGCCGCCTATATCTGGCTGATGAAGCAGCACAACGGCGGCATTCCGGTGAATACCTGCTATCCCTGCGATGAGCCTACCTGTTGGGCAGAGGACCATGTGGCCATCACCGGCATTTTCAGCATCGGACGGGAAAAGAGCTATTCCCTCTGCGGGGAATTGGGCAGCCAGTTTATGATCGATGAGTGGGAGTATCCTGCCATCGGCGTGGCCATCTGCGACTGCCCCAGCGCTGGACATGATATGATCTTCCTGGACTACCGGGCCTGCGGCTCCCAGGGAGAGCCTGCGGTGGTCCATGTGGATCAGGAAAATGACTATAAAATCACCCACTTGGCAGACAGCTTTGAGGAGTTCATCCGCGGACTGGAGCATGAATCCCTCTATGATCTGGATGAAGATGTAGAGGATCTTGAGGATGACGCCGACGAGGAGGAAACTGACTGTAAGGGCTCCTTTGCCGGGTCTGTGCTCCTCTCCGAAGCAGAGTGGGACAAGGAGCAGTTGATCCGGGATCTGCGGGAAGAATGGGGCATCGCAGATGAGGAGCCGGATGAGGGCGACGAAGAGGATGCGAACAGCGATGACGCTGTGGTGATGCGGGTCGGCAATATGATGCTGATCGTGACACTTTTCCACGGTCACATCCCGGACAATGAAGCGGAGATCAACGCCGAAAACAACTACATGTGGCCAGAGGCCGTAGAGGCGACCAAAGCGCACAAGGCCCATATCATGGTGGCTGTGCTGGGCGAGGAGGAGAACTTGCTGGAACGGGGTAAGCTGTTTACCAAGGCGATGGCAGTGTGCTGCAAGCAGAAATACGCCACCGGCGTCTACACCAGCGGTGTGGTATTTGAGCCTCGTTTCTATGAGGGCCTTGCCGATATGATGAAAGAGGACGAACTGCCCATCTTCAACTGGATCTGGTTCGGCCTGTACCGGAGCGAGGGTGGCTTGAACGGCTACACCTACGGCATGGATGTGTTCGGCAAGGAGGAGATGGAGGTGCTGAACGCCGACGCCGAGCCGGAGGAACTGCGGGACTTTTTGGCCAGCCTTGCCTCCTATGTGCTGGCGTGTGATGTGACGCTGCAAGACGGCGAGACCATCGGCTTTGCGGCAGACGATAAGCACGCCATTACCCGCAGCCCCGGTGTCTCTCTGCCGGAGGAGCAGATGACCCTGAAGATCGGTTACGCGCCTATAAAGGGAGATCCGGAGGATGACAGCTGCGGCCACTCAGACAATGAGGACACGCAGGATGAGGAAGAATTCAGTAATCCCGAAGTCTATACCGAGGAGGAGATGGAGGCCGTCGAGGGGCACATCCAGCAGTATTTCGGCGAGATCGAGAATGTGTTCCACGAGCTGATTTCTCCCGACATCCATGTGGACATCTGTATTGTGCCGCCCACTGAGGAACGGGACTACTACATCCTGGTGACCATGGGCATGGGCGTCCACCGGATGAATGTGCCGGAGGATCTGGCGGAGTACAAGCTGGAGCGGGCGGAGTTGGCTATCGCCCTGCCTGCGGGCTGGAAGCTGGATCAGGAGTCCATGAAAGATGAAAAGTGGTACTGGCCCATCCGCCTGCTGAAAGTACTGGCCCGCCTGCCCATTGCCAGTGATACCTGGCTGGGCTTCGGCCATACCATGGACAATGAGGATGACTTTGCAAAAGATACAAAGCTGTGCGCCGCCATTCTGACCGGTCCCCAGGACACTGAAGATGGCAGCGAGGTCTGCATCCTGCCGGGCGGCGAGGAGGTCAACTTCTATCATGTGATCCCCCTCTACCGGGATGAATTAGAATATAAGATGGCCCATGACGCGGATGCCTTGCTGGACAAAATGGACGGCATCAGCTTTGTGATGAAGCCGGATCGCCAGGATGCCATCACCAGAGGCAACCTTTCTAACGATGATTTTGACGGCGAGATGGACGATGCCTCCTATCACCTTGAGAGCATTGAGGCGAAGGAACTGCCGATTGACCCCATCAATGCCTACAACCACATGGCCATCTACCTGCGCTGGTGCATGGAGCACGACCTGATGGGCGAGGACTTCCTGAAAGAATACAGCGAAGTGGCCAAACAGGTCAAAGCCGACCCTGCCAGCGTGGATCTGCGGGAGTTTATCCGGGATGAGCTGAACGGCTGTCTGTTCTCTGTGCTGTTCAATCAGCAAGGCCGTGCCTTTGCAGGCTATTATTACGGAGAGGGCGACAGTCCTTACTATCCTGCCGATGTTGACGACAACGCCCTCCGCTTCTTCGGCCCAGAGCGGTATCACTCCGATGAGTTCCAAGATGAAGCCTACCTGTTCATCCCCTTTGACGATGACTACTATGAGGCCATGGCTCAAGTGATTGAGGAACGCTTCGCCAACTGGCAGGGACAGGACTTCGACGAGGACACGCTGGAGCCCTCCGGGGTGGCTCAGGCCATCATGGAATATCTGGACTGCGAGTGCACCTATTTCCCCTCCATGGCAGATGATGACCCCATCATGTCGGCATACAGCTATGCCAAACGGGAAAGCGTTAGAGAGGGCTTTGTTCCGGTTCTTATCCAGGCGGATGATGAAACGCTGTTGGAGTGTCTGGTGATGAATGCTGACCCGGAGAATGATGCGGACTTCTACGAATTTGACCTCAAAACGGTAACGGAGTATCGGAAGAAGATGCTCTCCGCTCCCGTCAAGGACGGAAAAGCTCTTTTGGATGAGTTGACCGGCCAGCGTAGAGCGGAGGCCGAGGAAGATGATCTGGATTGGGATGAGGAAGTCCTGGGCGAGATGGAGAGCGGCTATGACAATGACCGCTTCTCCTGCTACTGGGACTCGGACAGTCACATGACATATCCGCTCATTCTGGCTAAAATTCCGGTAAAGAACCCCTGGGAGATATTCGCCTATCTGCCCTTTGGAAATTGGAATGAGTGCCCCGACACACCGGACCTGATGGCAGCGGCGAAATACTGGTTCGAGCAGCATGGTGCCATCCCTGCCGCCATGAGCAACGATGAGCTGGAGTTTCTGCTCCCGGCTCCCGTTCCCAAGGAGAAGGCTATGGAAGCTGCCACAGAGCAGTACGGCTTCTGCCCGGACATCGTGGATCAGGAGCAGGATGATCCCACCGTGGGCAATCTGGCGGATGTGCTGCGGCAGTCCACCGTCTGGTATTTCTGGTGGGATTGATGTTGGGGGCCTGGCAATGCAAACGAAAACACTGACCATTCAACTGAATAATGAACAACTGCCCATTCTTCCAGTGGAGCCGGAAGCCTACCTCTCATTTACCACTCATGCCGATGGAAATGAATTGGAGTTAACAGGAAACCGGGCGGGGCTGCTCCTATTGGCGAAAGCCGCGCTGGGTATGGCAGAAACCATTCGTGAGGATGGATTTCACATCCATCTGGACGACCTGTATAGCATCAACTCCGAGGAAAAAAGTATCCTGATCCGAAAGGAGGAACGGTCAAAACCATGATGGAAAAAACCTTCCTCAACCCCGCCACAAACAAGGAGTGGCGGATTGAAATTGATGGCCATACCATCTGAACCTGCTTGAATGGCGGGAAGGTCAAGGCGCAAAAGAGGCCATCAACCAGGCTCATGCCTATGCGCTGGAGCAGGGCACCTTTGATCAAAAGGTGTTCTATGAGGCGTTTGGTATTTTTGACAACCAGAGCATTGAGAAAAGCCTCGTCAGTGAGATCCCCCTTGTCCGCATCCTTGCCCTTCTGGACCGCAGGCTGGGAAAGCGCCGCCTGCTGGCTTTGGAGGAATCCATAGAGCAAGAACTGGACTGGGTGCGGGCCTTCTATGTGATCCGGATGCAGGCCGAAGAGCTGATGGAAAAAGAATAACATTCAGGAGGAATTGCCATGTCACAGATCGCATCCTTTTATCTTCTTAAAGACGGTCGGCGGCAGGACTTGTCCGATGGCAACTGCTCCGGCGCGGTCTATATGGCCATCTGGGACTGGTGTGAGAGCAATCTGGATCTGGATGTCCGTTTTCCTGCTCCCCAGATGGAGGACACCCTGGACTGCGCTCTGCTGGAGGGAGAGCTGGCGTCTAAACTGCTGGCAGCTCTGCGGGAGCAGGACCTTCCGGAGCTGGCCGCTGAAATTGCTCCAGACTGGGATCTGCCCACTGAGGCGGTGCAAGGCGGACTTGAAACGCTGCGCTCCCATCTGGAACTGGTGCAGGGCGACGCTGCCCTGCTGTATGAAATGATATAGACAAAAAAGGAGAAAAACTTATGGGACTTGATATTTACGCCGGAACATTGACCCGGTACTATTCTCACAACTGGAAAACCGTTGTTCAGCAGTGGGCAGAGGAAAACGGATATACCTTCAACCGGATCGCCCCAGATGGGGAATTTGCCGACGATGAAGAGGAGCTGTCCCCAGCGGAGGTTCAGGCGGCGGTGGAGAATTGGCGGGATCAGATCCTGTCCGCCATTTCTCAGCCGGGCCAGCCCCCCTGCGCTCCCTGGCTTGAGGATAATGAGAAACCGTATTACACCGACAAGCCAGATTGGGATGCCTTCGGCGCTATGTTGCTGGTAGCCGCCTGCCGTACATACGAGGAACCGGTGCCGCCTACTGTGGAGAAGGACTGGGACTTCTGGGAGCATCCCCTGATTGCCCGCCTTGCATCGGACGAGGAGCGGGTGTGGTCCCTGTTTCGGGGTGCAACCTGGTGGCTTCCCCTCACCGACAGCTTTCTGTTCCAAGGCCCTCTGCCTACCGATGATCAGACGATGATCGCCACCTTGGGAGGTCTGCGGAAGGAGCTGGAAAAACTGAACCAGCTGGCGTGGCAGGCCGATGAGGATACCATCCTTGATTGGGCGGATACGGAGGGATACCCGGTAGACGGAACCATAGACGCAGATGGGCAGTACAGCAAGGCGGACATCCCGGAACACACCCAGTATGACACTCAGTCCCTGGCCAAGTTTGCCTTCTCCATGTTCTGGCGGGCCATGCGGTTTGCCGAGGAACAGCAGGTGCCCATCCTGCTTGATTATTAAATAGGATTCGTCAGGAGGTGGAGACCATGGAACAAAAACGCCCTGCGGACATCTTTGCGGAGGTCCTGGACTACCTGTGGAACGGGCTGGGCCTGGAGGAAAAGGGCTGGAAGCGGCTGAAAAAGGGCGACTTCAAAAAGAGAACAAAAAACGGACTGACCTACCGGATCTGGTTTGAGCGGAGCCGCTGCAACTACTTGGACTATGAAATCGGCCATGGAAATGTGGAGGTGGGCTTCAGCTGTATCATTAAGCAGGGAGATGACTGCCTCTATTCTTTCAGAATAGAACCGACAACAGGCGGTTCGTTCTTTCGGATGCTGACAGGGGCTCTGCGGCTGGACACCGGGCTGCTGGATACCTTCCTTCCCCTGATTAAAGCCCACTACCTTGACTTTATCGCTCGCTTTGAGGCAGACCCGGCAGGGGCGCTCCAGTCGGTCTGCGCCCCCTTTACCCAGCCGGAAGATTACAGCTGGCGCATTCATGTGGATGAGCAGATGGTGGAACAGTATGGAACGGCGGAGCAGCTGGCGGAATACCGTCGTCAGGCGGAATTGCGCGGAACGCCGGAGTACAAGGCAAAGAACTGGATGGGCTCGATGGTGTTCCGCCTCTCCCACGCCAATGATGTGGATCACGCCTGGGCCTCAAGCCGCACCAGAGAGGAGCTGGATCAGATAATAGAACCCTTTGTGCAGGCCAAGAGGCAGACAGGACAGTGGACGCAGGAGAATGAGGCGGGCTATCAGATCTACCGGCAGGAAACAGATCCGGAGAAGCGCACTTTTCGGGTCTGGCATCTCATCGCCAATCCCCGTGGCCTGCCAAAAGAGTTTGTGCAGAAAGAGCTGGAGTTCCGGTGGAAGCTGCTCGCTAACAGAGAGGAGGAAAGAAAATGAACGGTATTATTATTCTGGTTTGTGGTCTGCTGCTCCGGCCTGTTCGAAAGAAAGTCCCTGAATGGGTCAGTGCTTTTCTCCTGGGCGTTGCCGTTATCTGGCTGATCTGTCCCTGTTTCTTTGCGCGTGCATTAAGCCTTATTCCAGATGCCGGTGCAGGTATTTCCATTGGTTCCTATGGATATTTCTGGATCTTCGGCATGATTGCATTGGCGTTATACACAGCTGTCAGCTATTGGCACCTGCACCGCAAAGCTGATACAGCTGTTCTCTATAAGGACAATGTTTTTCAGAGTGAAAATGTAAGCTCTCCGTTTGTCCTGGGCATTATCAAACCAAGGATCTATCTGCCTTTAAAAAGGAGTGGCCGGGATCTGAAACATGTTATTGCCCATGAGCAGGCGCGTATTTTCCGTAAAGAGCATTGGTGGAATGGGGAAGCTGGGAAAAAAGATCGTATAAAGTCTGTGATGAACCATAAGAAGCCTGTTTTCTGGATTATCATTCTGGCAGTCATTGTCTGCGTCATCACCGCATATTGTTTTTTTACCGACCCGGTATCGAAGAATACGGTTGTTATGGGCGCAGACTACAAGATAGAAAAAGTTCTTTATGCAGTAACGGTCGGTGATGAGATTTCGACCGGACCGCCCTTACAATATTGTGTAACTGCAGATTATCACCTTTACTCTCAGCAGACTGAGAGCGACGGCTGGAATTATCTTGGCGCTCTTACACCGTATGGGTTGACGAACGATGAATTGAACCAATATATGCCAGTGGATGATATGCGAAAAGATTTAAAAGTCCGTCAGATCACCGATGCATATCGTTTGAAAGTAGAAAACGATAACTTCTACCTCGTATTTCAGACTAAAGACGGAAAAACCTATCTTGCCTATGGATGGGAAGATGCGGAAGAGCGTGGTCAGGCTGAGTTGGATGATACAAGATTGCGCCGTCTCTATCTGCTGAAGAGCCGTTTCCAGCCTGGCTGTGTAAACATAGATTTTTTCCAACGCTCTCTTGAAAATACGGTCAGGAATAAGGTGCATTGTTTTGCCAGCTTTGAAAGTGATAAGATTCCTGGTTATCATATAGAAGGATTTAAGTCGGGAAATAGCAATGACCATTCGGAAATGACAGATTTGGGATTTGCCGTATTCCAGACGAATGGAGAAGGTTACCGCTTAATGGATTGTAATGTATATGAAAATGCAGCTCTTGTGGAGAACGGGATCTTTTCCTGCCCGGATCCTGCCGTTGCTGATATAAATGGTGAGATACGGAAGGATAACACATTCGACGTTCTTCTGATTCTCAATGAAGATGCTGATAAGGTTGAGCGTGTTTACCGCCAGGATGGTAAAGAAGACCGGGTGGAAGCCGATACCTGCATTAACGCACCATATATGTCCTTGTGGCCGCGGGAATATCCTGGGGCGGCTGCTTCAGTTTTTCAGTATGTGTATGATAAAGACGGAGAGACGCTGTCCAGTGGTTGTGTTATCCCTCGGAACCCAGCTGACCGGGAAGAGTGACCAAGGGATTCAGCCGATGCTTTAACCTGATAGTTCGATTGCATTGAAGCGTTTGCGTTTATCGCCGTTTTGTGATATTTTCATTTGTATCAGCGGCTTCGACCACGGTCCGGGTAAATGTCCGTCATCAGAGAATCATATATACAAAGAAAAAGCCAGTCTGGTGCTTTACGAGGGATGGATGGACAGAATATAATGAAAAAGCAAGACTTACGGGAGGGAATATCCCATGAAAGAATTTACGGTTTTGATATGCTCAATGACAATACATCTCCTCCTAATATATAAGTGTAGGATTTCAGTACCCAACAGCCAGTTGGGTCTTAATCCACTCATTGTTTAAGCTGTATAATGA
>NZ_JAOQJF010000055.1:0-11992 GCF_025567195.1 Alitiscatomonas aceti
TGCCTAATCATTATACAGCTTAAACAATGAGTGGATTAAGACCCAACTGGCTGTTGGGTACTGAAATCCTACACTTATATATTAGGAGGTGGTGGTGATATATATGATTGTGAAACTGAATATGCAAAAAGCAGAATGGAACAGAAACTTGGCGTGATAACCGTCGAGGAGTTCCTTGAAAAGATTCTCGCAAACTAAGCCTTCCGTCCGGTTTTGATGCCGGTAGTACGGAGGGCTTTTTTTGTTCTCAAAACAATTTCAAATTTTAGGAGGAAAATATTATGGCATTTTTCAATAGCGCAGTAACCGTTCTTCAGACTCTCGTTATCGCTCTGGGCGCAGGTCTTGGCATCTGGGGTGCAATCAATCTGCTTGAGGGCTACGGCAACGATAACCCCGGCGCAAATGCTCATGTACGGTAAGGAAGCAAGCAACCGAAAACAAGAGATAGACCGCCAGCACTACACTATTCCGAACCAAAGACCAAAAGATAAGCATTGTGGGAAAATCTAAACTTTTGGATTTTCCTACAATGCCGACTACGGCGGAATCCCTCCCACTCCTTATATCTTTCTTTCCGTATACATTGAATTTGTATTTAGTAAATGCTATAATGTCCCTATTCAAATTATAAATGTGTTGAATTAGTTACATGTACATATTTTTTGTGCCGGAGGAAGTGAAATGAAACAAAAAATTTATCTCATTACAGGCTTAATGGCTTCTGGAAAATCTACAGTTTCCGATTTACTGGCAAAATCAATAGAAAAATGCGTCCATCTTCGTGGTGATGTGTTCCGAAAAATGATTATTTCAGGCAGAGAAAATATGTCAGCTACCCCATCAGCGGAAGCAGTCCGCCAGCTGTACCTTCGATACAAATTGACTGCTGATGCGGCAAGGTCATACTTTGACAACGGCTTTTCTGTAGTGATCCAAGATAACTACTACGGTGATGAATTAAACCGAATGATAAATTATCTGCATAAATACCCTGTTGAGGTTGTCGTTCTTTGTCCAGATGTGGAAACAATAAAAGAAAGGGAACGATACAGGGAGAAAACAGGCTATTCCGGCTTTACGGTTGAAACCTTATACGATACATTTATGCAGACAACACCACGGATCGGCTTTTGGCTGGACAATTCCAATCAAACACCACAGCAGACAGCAGAAACCATTCTGAACACCAGGAAGCCGGTATGATTGTTACATATAAGGGGAAGAAAAATTTCTTTTAAGTACTTGCTTTCCTAAAACTGATGTGATATAATAGCTTCATTCCAGAAAAGGAGTAAAAAATATGCGGCAAGGTATTCTTAAATAAAACTATAATCAAATAGTGGGAACAAAGAATTATGATAGCTCCTTTTGTGGGGGCTTGGTTTTTTGTACCCAATTTAAGAATACTTTTGCCTTATCAATTTTGACATATTCAAAAAACAGCAATCACAAATAGGTGTATGCTGTATATGTGTATGTCCGCAAATTAGAATCCCCAGTGGTAAAAGTATTTTACTGCTGGGGATTTTTATGCCCTTTGGGGCTGTAAAGGGAGGACAATCACATGAAAATAATCAATATCGGCATTCTGGCCCATGTAGACGCAGGAAAAACTACATTGACAGAAAGTCTGCTATACACCAGTGGAGCGATTGCGGAACAGGGAAACGTGGATAAAGGGACCACAAGAACAGACACTATGATTTTGGAACGGCAACGGGGAATTACCATTCAGACAGCGGTTACTTCTTTTTATTGGAATGATTATAAAATCAATATCGTGGACACTCCCGGTCATATGGATTTTTTAACCGAAGCATACCGCTCTTTATCTGTCCTTGACGGAGCTGTTTTAGTCATTTCAGCAAAAGACGGCGTACAGGCACAAACCCGTATATTATTCCATGCGCTTCAGAAAATGGACATTCCGACAATTATCTTTATAAATAAGATAGACCAAAATGGGATCGACCTGCAGTGTGTTTACCAAAGCATTAAAGATAAACTTACCAGTGATATGATTGTCATGCAGGAGGTTTCCCTGTCGCCAAAGATAACCATGACCGATATTTCTGATTTAGACAAATGGGATATGATTATTTCCGGAAGCGATGAACTATTAGAACGATATGTTGCAGAGGATTCTTTGGATATACAGGAATTACAATATGAAAAGTGCAAAAGAACCAGATGCTGCTCTTTGTTTCCTGTTTATCATGGGAGTGCAAAAGACAATTTAGGAACAGAAAAACTGATTGAAGCGATTATAGAAACTTTCATTACAGAAACGGACGATATTCAGTCTGAATTATGTGGATATGTTTTTAAGGTTGAGTATACAGAGCGGAAAAAACGGCTTTCTTATTTACGCCTGTATCATGGGACGCTCCATTTACGGGATACCCTGCTGCTGTCAAAAAAGGAAAAAATAAAGATTACAGAAATGTGTATTCCGTCAAATGGTGAAATCGTCCCGGCTGACCATGCCTGTCCGGGAGAAATTGTTATTTTAGCTGATGATACTTTGAAACTGAACGATATCCTGGGAAATGAAAAACTCCTGCCTCACAAAACACGGATTGATAATCCCATGCCATTACTTCGGACAACGGTAGAGCCGCAAAAGCCGGAGCAAAGGGAAGCCCTGTTAAATGCCCTCGCAGAGATTGCTGATACAGACCCTCTTTTGCATTTTGACATTGATACTGTTACCCATGAGATTATGTTATCTTTTTTGGGAAAAGTACAGTTAGAAGTTATTTGTTCGCTATTAGAAGAAAAATATCATGTGGGCGTGGCTATGAAAGAGCCTTCGGTTATTTATCTGGAAAGACCGCAAAAAAAAGCGAGCTGCACGATTCATATTGAAGTGCCGCCGAATCCGTTTTGGGCATCTATTGGTTTGACTGTAACACCGCTTCCTGTTGGAAGCGGAACACAATATAAAAGCGAGGTATCTCTCGGCTATTTAAACCAAAGTTTTCAAAATGCCGTCATGGAGGGTGTGCGTTATGGAATGGAGCAGGGCTTATATGGCTGGGGAGTGACAGACTGCCAAATTTGTTTTGATTATGGAGTTTATTACAGCCCGGTCAGCACCCCCGCTGATTTTCGTTTTCTTGCGCCTGTCGTGTTGGAGCAGGCATTGAAAAAAGCAGGGACACAACTGTTGGAACCATACCTTTCCTTTACCCTTTTTGCACCGCAGGAATATCTTTCACGGGCTTATAATGATGCACCAAAGTATTGCGCAATCATTGAATCAACCAGACTTGAAAAAGATGAAGTTATTTTTAAGGGTGAAATCCCTGCCCGTTGTATCGGTGAATATAGGAATGATCTGAATTTTTATACAAATGGAAGAAGTGTCTGCATTACAGAATTAAAAGGGTATCAGGAAACTTCCGGCGAGCCTGTATTTCAGCCACGCCGCCCGAACAGCCGTTTAGACAAGATCCGGCATATGTTTCAGAAGATAATGTAACGTCTTGCGCAATGCAAGCGTTCATTGCTGGCTATTGCGAAATATCATTGATAAAATCAGCATCAGAGAGGAGGAACCATTTTGAACCAGAAACAGACGGATATTACAACAGGAAAGCAAATACGTCATCTGCGAACACAATCGGGAATGACACAGGAAGAACTGGCTGGGGAATTGAATGTTACCCGGCAGGCGCTATCGAATTGGGAGAGAGATGTTAATGAACCCGATTTAAATACGTTGAAAAAAATTTGTTTTCTTTTTGGAGTCCACATGGACGATTTTGCGAAGGAGGTAATAACAAAAATGGAAACATGTGAAAAAAAAGAGAAACGACAATTTAATAAGTATGATATGGCAATTGGACTTTTTTATGGTGTCGGGATATTTCTTGGCATTGGTATTTTCTTTGTTGGCGGTTTTATGACAATGTCGGGTGCAGGGTGGGGAGCATCACTATTTGGCGGTGGCTGTTTTTCTCTTGTATTTGGCTTGATATGCCATGCAGTTATTACATTGAGAAGAAATGACAAATGATGACATATCCTGCTTTCTAGACTTTTCGGTCATATCGCGTAAAAAAGCCGCTGCTTTTGGCTTTCCAATAGCGGCGGCAAAGGGAAATATCCTTTGAATACCTTACAGAAGAAAAGTTTTGCAGCATTATAAAAATAAAAGCCTATACCATTTTGGAAAGAAAAGATACATAATAGTCAAGACGGCAACAATCAGAAGTTATGGAGGGTAACAATGGAATATAGTAAGGAAGATTTAATGGAAGCAAAAAGGCAAATTTTGGGAGTGGGAGAGAACATGGGAACAGAGGAAAGTAAAAAAATCTGGGAGAAAAACGCACAATTTTGGGATAATGCAATGGGTGACAAATCTAATGAATTTCACAGAGAGGTAGTGCGTCCCAAAGTAACGGAACTTCTATCTCCTAATCCTGCGGATTACATTTTGGATATTGCGTGTGGCAATGGAAATTATTCTTCGTATCTTGCACAAAGAGGCGCTTCGATTGTCGCTTTTGATTACAGCAAAAAAATGATAGAATTGGCTAAAAGACGGCAATCACAATATGCAAAACAAATTGAATTTTGTGTAGCGGATGCGACCAATAGAGAAAGTATATTAGAATTAAAAAGAAATCGAGCCTTTACGAAAGCAGTTTCTAATATGGCAATTATGGATATTACGGATATTGAACCACTTCTTATGGCTGTTTATGAACTGTTGGAGGAAAGCGGAATTTTTGTCTTTGCAACGCAACACCCTTGTTTTATCACGTTGACTGAAAAATATATGACACCGCACAGTTACTATGGTATAGCGATTGAAGGGCAACCGGAGGAGCAGATTTATTATCATCGTTCCATACAAGATATTTTTAACCTTTGTTTTAGAGCTGGATTTGTCATTGATGGATTTTATGAAGAATGTTTCAAAAACAACAAAGAAATTCCTATGGTAATGATAGTAAGGCTTAAAAAGGTAAAACGTGATAGCTTAAAATAAATTCAAGTTTGCCGGATAAATAGCAAACCTGGCCGAGCCAGTCAACGGTCAAGATGAACGGGCTTCGCCCGCCGTTGACAGCCCCGCCCGGTTTTGCAGTTAGGCAGTCAAGGAGCGACAGCCTAAAGTGCTGCCGCCCCTTACTATCATAAAAAGCAACTACTAACCAGCCACAGCCCTTTTGGGAGGAAAGGGGGATTTTCCATGACCTGTACAGAAGAATATCGGGAACATATCGAGTACACTTTCCATGCCTTTTGCAAAGTCGTTATCCGAAATGCAACGATCAACGCAGCGAGGACACGGAGCAGGAAGCACAAAAGAGAAATATCCCTTGAATACCTCACAGACGAAAAGCACTACCCTTTAGGCACGACAGATGAATATTTCCAAGCCCCGGAGCCGGACGAGGAATACATACTTACCCTTTGCGGCGATACGGTCATTTTCAGCAGCGGCTTACTTGCGGAAGCCCTGTCACGGCTGGACGAACGGGAGCGGGAAATGATTTACCTGTCCTTTTTCAAGCGTATTCCACAGCACGAAATTGGCAGACAGTACGGGCGCAGCCGCAGCACAGCGGGCTACCATATCCGAAAAGTCCTACGGCAGCTCCAAGCGGAAATGGAGGGAATGGCATATGAGAAATAATAGGCTTCTCCCCTATGAAACAATCGTCCAAGCCACCAGCGGGGAGCCGGAAGCGGTGGGAACTGTATTGCAGTATTACCGCCGCCGCATACAATGTGCCGCCCGTGTGAATGGACGGGTAGACCAAGATACAGAGGACTACATCACCCAGACGCTTCTCACAGCTATTTTCAAGTTCCGCTTTGGGAGATAGCCCTACCGCCTACAACTGAATAACCGCCGCTTCGCCGGCAACCAGAAAGCAGTAAATCTATTCAACAGATTTGCTGCTTTTTTTCGTTCCTGTTTGGCATTTTTGAAAATCCCCAGTATGAAAAAACAAAAGGGAAAATTGCCGCCGCAGTTGGCAAAATCCCTTACTTATCCGTGGAGGGTATCAAAGAAAAAAATACTGCCATTGTCCGCCTTTTTCGGCTTGCGTGGTGTTGTAGGGAATAAGGGGAAATTCTAAAAATCTCCGTCCATTTTGCTTTGCGTGGTGTTGTAGGTAGTGAAAGGAAAATTTTCAAGATATGCCGGAATAGCGGGTAGCAAAGCCCTTTTGAAACGTCTTGTTAGCGGAAAGTACGGAAGCCGGGGAACGCCGGAGTTTTTCAGAGCAAGATTCTACCGCAGTACCAAAATTCGCTTATCGCTCATTTTGCCCCTGCGGGAATCTTGTTGGGGAGTGCCTTCCCCAAACCCTGCTTATGCGGCTTACGCCGCTGGAAAATCCCTCAAAATAATTTTTCGGATTTTTCAAAAACAGTTCCGCTTTACACCCTGTTTTTCTCCTATTAGTGAGAGGACACCACGCACAGCCGAAGGAGGTTTTACCATGCGAAAACGATATAACACGCCGCACCGCAGCCGGGTAGTCAAGACACGCATGACCGAGGAAGAATACGCCGAGTTTGCGGAAAGGCTTTCTGCTTACAACATGAGCCAAGCCGAGTTTATCCGGCAAGCCATAACCGGGGCAGCCATACGCCCCATCATAACCGTTTCCCCCGTCAATGACGAGTTGCTTGCCGCTGTCGGGAAGCTGACCGCCGAATACGGCAGGATCGGCGGCAACTTAAACCAGATAGCCCGGACGCTGAACGAGTGGCACAGCCCCTACCCGCAGCTTGCCGGGGAGGTACGGGCGGCGGTTTCCGACCTTGCTGCCCTAAAGTTTGAAGTCTTGCAGAAAGTGGGTGACGCTGTTGGCAACATTCAAACATATCAGCTCTAAAAATGCGGACTATGGCGCAGCGGAAGCCTATCTCACATTTGAGCATGACGAGTTTACCATGAAGCCCACCCTTGATGAAAACGGGCGGCTGATACCGAGGGAGGATTACCGCATTTCTTCCCTCAACTGTGGGGGCGAGGATTTCGCTGTTGCCTGTATGCGGGCTAATCTCCGCTATGAGAAAAACCAAAAACGGGAAGATGTGAAAAGCCACCACTATATCATCAGCTTTGACCCACGGGACGGGACAGACAACGGCTTGACCGTAGACCGGGCGCAGGAGCTGGGCGAGCAGTTCTGTAAAGAGCATTTCCCCGGACACCAAGCCTTAGTCTGCACCCACCCGGACGGGCATAACCACAGCGGCAATATCCATGTGCATATCGTCATCAACTCCCTGCGGATTTATGAAGTCCCGCTTCTGCCCTACATGGACAGACCAGCCGACACACGGGAGGGCTGCAAGCACCGCTGCACCAACGCCGCTATGGAATATTTCAAGAGTGAAGTCATGGAGATGTGCCACCGGGAGGGGCTTTACCAAATCGACCTCCTAAGCGGCAGCAAGGAACGGATAACCGAACGGGAATACTGGGCGGCAAAGAAAGGACAGCTTGCCCTTGATAAAGAGAACGCTGTCAGAGAAGCCGCAGGACAGCCGACCAAGCCCACCAAGTTTGAAACGGACAAGGCGAAGCTGCGCCGGACGATACGGCAGGCACTTTCCCAAGCTGGCAGCTTTGACGAGTTTTCTTCCCTTTTGCTGCGGGAGGGTGTGACCGTCAAGGAGAGCCGGGGGCGGCTTTCCTACCTCACGCCGGACAGGACGAAGCCTATCACAGCCCGGAAGCTGGGGGACGATTTTGACAAGGCTGCTGTCCTTGCCCTGCTTACGCAGAACGCCAACAGAGCCGCCGAACAGACCAAAGCCATACCCGAATACCCTGCCGCAGCTAAAAAGCCGTCACAAGGGGAAAAAACCGCAAAAACCACCCCGGCAGACAACACCTTGCAGCGCATGGTTGACCGGGAAGCCAAACGAGCCGAGGGCAAAGGCGTGGGCTATGACCGTTGGGCGGCAAAGCACAACCTAAAGCAGATGGCGGCTACCGTTACCGCCTATCAGCAGTACGGCTTTTCTTCCCCGGAGGAACTGGACGAAGCCTGTTCTGCCGCCTATGCCGCCATGCAGGAAAGCCTTGCAGAGCTGAAGCAGGTGGAAAAGACGCTGAACGGGAAAAAGGAGCTGCAACGACAGGTGCTTGCCTATTCCAAGACCCGCCCTGTCCGGGACGGGCTGAAACAGCAGAAAAACGCCAAAGCAAAAGCAGCCTACCGTCAGAAGTACGAAAGCGACTTTATCATAGCAGACGCAGCCGCCCGCTATTTCAGGGAGAACGGCATTTCCAAGCTGCCGAGCTATAAAGCCCTGCAAGCAGAGATTGAAACCCTTATCCAAGAGAAAAACAGCGGCTACAACGATTACCGGGCAAAACGGGAGGAATACCGCCGCTTACAGACTGTCAAGGGCAATATCGACCAGATTTTACACCGGGAGCGCAAGCCTGTGAAAAGGCAGGAACAGGAACGATAAAAACCGCCCCAAAATGTACCCGAACCTATACAGAACAAGGGGGCTGCCCCGTACCCTATCCGCAAATACCAAAGGATTTTTTGACGGGCTTATAGGGCAGAAAAACCCCGAAAATGATACCGAGATGATACAGAATTACCGCCGATACCGTCACACCAGCGGAAACGGCAGAAAGGAGCGCACCCATGCCAAGAATGAGCAAGAAACGGCGGCTGGAATGGTCTTTTTTCCTGCGGCAAGTGAAAGTCGGGAATTCCACCTGCGACCGTATCACATACAATGACCTCTGCCGGGGCTGTACCCATAGCTGCAAGCAGAGCTTCCGGGCGATTATCATACTCTGCCCCCACTACTACTCCAAACGCCGGAAAAAGGAGGACAGGGACAATGGCAGATAACCGCAAATATTACTACCTCAAGCTGAAAGAGAACTTTTTTGACAGCGACTCCATTGTGCTGCTGGAAGATATGAAAGACGGGATTTTATACTCCAATATCCTCTTGAAGCTGTACTTAAAATCGCTGAAAAACGGCGGGAAATTGCAGCTTGACGAGCATATCCCCTACACAGCGCAGATGATAGCGACACTGACCCGCCACCAGATAGGAACGGTTGAGAGGGCTTTGGAGATTTTCCGGCAGTTGGGGCTTGTGGAGCAGCTTGACAGCGGGGCTTTCTATATGACCGACATTGAGTTGATGATAGGACAGTCCTCTACCGAAGCCGAGCGAAAACGGGCTGCAAGGCTGGAAAACAAGGCACTTTTACCGCCCCGGACAAAAGGCGGACATTTGTCCGACATTCGTCCACCAGAGAAAGAGATAGAGTTAGAGAAAGAGATAGAGATAGAAAAAGAGAGAGAGGGAGAAACGGGACACCCCGCCCCCGCCGCTTATGGCAGATACAACAATGTGATACTGACCGATACAGAGCTTTCCGGGCTGAAAACAGAGCTGCCCGACAAGTGGGAGTATTATATTGACCGGCTTTCCTGCCATATCGCTTCCACTGGGAAGCAGTACCACAGCCATGCAGCCACCATTTACAAGTGGGCGCAGGAAGACGCTGCCAAAGGCAAGGCTGCCCCGAAACAGGGCATACCCGATTATTCATGCAAGGAGGGCGAGAGCTTATGAAAAACGAGATTGAAGCTATGATTACGGACATTACAGCCACTACCGCCGAAGCGGAGGACTACACAGGCGAGGACGGGCTTTTATACTGCGGCAAGTGCCATACGCCCAAAGAAGCCTACTTTGCAGAGGGAAAGACCTGTTTCGAGCGTGACCGCCACCCAACAGACTGCGACTGCCAGCGAGCAGCCCGTGAAAAGCAGCAAGCCGCCGAAAGCCGACAGAAGCACCTTGAAAAAGTGGAGGACTTGAAACGCCGGGGCTTTACCGACCCTGCTATGCGGAACTGGACATTTGAGCATGACAACGGCAGAAACCCACAGACCGAAACCGCCCGCTTTTATGTGGAGAGCTGGGAAACCATGCAGGCTGAAAATATCGGCTACCTGTTTTGGGGCGGCGTGGGGACAGGAAAAAGCTACCTTGCCGCCTGTATCGCCAACGCCCTTATGGAGAAAGAGGTTGCCGTCTGTATGACAAACTTTGCAACCATACTCAATGACCTTGCTGCCAGCTTTGATGGCAGGAACGAATATATTTCCCGCCTTTGCAGCTACCCCCTGCTGATACTTGATGATTTTGGTATGGAGCGAGGAACAGAATACGGGCTGGAACAGGTTTACAGCGTGATTGACAGCCGTTACCGAAGCGACAAGCCGCTGATCGCCACGACCAACCTCACGCTGGAGGAATTGCAGCACCCGCAGGACACGCCCCACGCCCGTATCTATGACAGGCTGACTTCCATGTGCGCCCCCGTCCGCTTCACGGGCAGCAACTTCCGAAAGGAAACCGCACAGGAAAAGCTGGAACGCTTAAAGCAACTGATGAAGCAGCGAAAGGAGAGCCTATGACAGAAACGAAACAGACAAGCACCACCAAAACAGACCGCCGCCCGGACTGTGTGACGGAAATCCGCATGGGCAACTCCGTCCTTACCGTTTCCGGCTTCTTCAAGCAGGGCGCAACCGATACCGCAGCCGACAAGATGATGAAAGTGCTGGAAGCGGAAGCTGCTACACAAAAAACGGCGATTTGACCGACCATAAAGAAGCAGATTTGACGCTTTTGCCGCTATACAGACCGCCGCCCCATGTGGTACAATCAAGGTACGGAATAGTGGGGCTGGCTGTCGGAAACGGAGGATTTTATGTTAAGACAGACCAACCAACAACCAATTACCGCCCTTTACCCAAGACTTTCCCATGAGGACGAGCTGCAAGGCGAGAGCAATTCCATTTCCAACCAGAAGCGTATTCTTGAAACCTATGCAAAGCAGAACGGCTTTTCCAATCTGCGCTGGTACACGGACGACGGTTATTCTGGTGCGAACTTTCAAAGACCCGGTTTTCAAGCCATGCTTGCGGACATTGAAGCCGGAAAAGTCGGGACAGTTATCGTAAAGGATATGTCGAGGTTAGGGCGAAACTACCTGCAAGTGGGAATGTACACGGAAATGATTTTCCCACAGAAAGGTGTCCGCTTTATCGCTATCAATGACGGAGTGGACAGCGCACAAGGCGACAATGACTTTGCCCCGCTGCGGAATATCTTTAACGAATGGCTGGTGAGAGATACGAGCAAGAAAATCAAAGCAGTAAAACGCTCAAAAGGCATGAGTGGCAAGCCCATCACAAGCAAGCCTGTGTATGGCTACCTCATGGACGAGGACGAAAATTTCATTATTGACGAGGAAGCTGCACCCGTAGTCAAGCAGATATACAACCTCTGCCTTGCCGGGAACGGTCCGACTAAGATAGCCCGTATGCTCACAGAGCAGCAAATCCCCACGCCGGGGACGCTGGAATACCGTAGGACGGGCAGCACCCGCCGCTACCACCCCGGCTATGAGTGCAAGTGGGCGACCAATACCGTTGTGCATATCCTTGAAAACCGGGAATACACAGGCTGTCTGGTAAATTTCAAGACAGAAAAGCCCTCTTACAAAGTCAAGCACAGCGTAGAAAATCCCCCGGAGAAGCAAGTGATTTTCGAGAACCACCACGAGCCTATCATAGACACCCAGACATGGGAACGGGTGCAGGAACTTCGCAAGCAGCGCAAACGCCCCAACCGCTATGATGAAGTGGGCTTGTTCTCCGGCATACTGTTCTGTGCGGACTGCGGCAGCGTCATGTACCAGCAGCGATACCAGACGGACAAGCGCAAGCAGGACTGTTATATCTGCGGCAACTACAAGAAACGCACCCATGACTGTACGACGCACTTTATCCGCACCGACCTCTTGACCGCTGGTGTACTCTCCAATCTGCGGAAAGTGACAAGCTATGCGGCAAAGTGATATTGTCAATATTGGTTGACACATTTATCTCAAAGATATCACTGCCTATGCAGCCTGTTCCAGAGATTGGTAGTATCTCTGTCGCTTAAT
>NZ_JAOQJF010000056.1:0-9485 GCF_025567195.1 Alitiscatomonas aceti
TGATTATCGTACACCATACGAAGCCCGGATGGCAGCGTAACTGATTCATGATATTTTTTAGCCACAAGTGTTACAAAAATGCTTGACCACAACAATATTCCGTTCCAGACCTGAGGTTTTCAAAGCCCTCCTTGATTGCTACATCTTCCATCGAGGAAATCCAAAGCCGCTCAAACGGCTTTCTGCACCCGGCTTTGTGGTACACCAACCGAAAGATCAGCTCGCCCTCACGACCGGCATCTGTTGCACACACAAGACTCGCAACATCTTCTCTGGCCATGAGCTTTTTCAGAATCCCAAACTGTTTCTTCGTACCGGCAGAAACCTCATACTGCCAGTCCATCGGGAAGATAGGAAGGTCTGCATAAGCCCATTTGCTGTACTTCGCATCATAGACTTCCGGCTGTGCCAGCTCCACCAAATGCCCTACACACCAGCTGACCACATATCCGTTTCCCTCTAAGTAGCCATCCTCACGCTTGGCAGCACCTAACACTTTGGCAATGCTCTGTGCAACCGAGGGCTTTTCAGCCAAAACTAATTTCATTTGCATCTGCTCCTTTCGCAAAAAAATTAGCAGCCACACACCGTAGTGCATGACTGCTATGTAAAAAGTTCGGAAAGAATTTTTGCAACCTGACACAATTTTCTGTTTTATAATCTCCGTCATCGTAAAAATATCTACCTCATCTGTATATGAAATGAGGTAGATAAATAATTTATGACTTAGATTTTTACATATCCTGTAGCCGGACCTGAACCGACCTTCGCAATGTACTCACTCTTAACTAAATCTGCCAGAGTGCGTTCCACCGTGGTTTTGCTTATATCAGGGTGAGCATCCATAATTTCTTTCTTTGTGATTTTACCAACTTTCTGATCAATCATCGCTTTAATTCTTTCGGGCTTAGAAAGAGTGCGGTTCTTTAAATGTTCTACACGGCTTTCAAATTCATTATATGCTTTCAGCATGATACCCAGATAATACTTAACAAAAGGCTCATAGCTGTTCTCATTTTCATGCCATCCTGTCGAACTTGCCTGCAATGCTTCATAGTAAGTTTCCTTTGTTTTTTCAATCAACATTTCCATGCTGACATATTTTCCTACAATATATCCTGCCTTATAGTACAAAAGAAGCGACAGTAAACGGCTCATGCGTCCATTTCCGTCATTGAAAGGGTGGATACAGAGGAAATCCAGAATAAACATAGGTATCAAAAGTAATCTATCAATTTTATCAGTATTCCATGCTTCTAAAAACTGTCTGCACAATTCATCCATAGCTTCCGCAGTCTGAAAGGCAGGAACCGGAATAAACCTTGCTTTCTGGTGACCTTCTGCATCTGTTTCTGCAATTACATTATCAGCATTTTTATATTCTCCACCGGAACCGGCGTAGGAATACAAATCACGATGAAGCTGTAAAATAATATTAGGTCTGGGCACAATATACTCATAGCTTTCGTGGATTGTAGAAAGCACCTCTCGGTAACCTGAGATTTCCTGCTCAGATCGGTTTCTTGGTTCTGCCTTTTGGCTGACCAATTCTTCCAATCTCTTATCTGTTGTATAAATACCCTCAATACGGTTAGAAGCACCTGTACTTTGAATCAAAGCGACTTCAAGAAGGGTTTTCAATTCATCAATATTAGCTTCCAAAAAAAGCTCTTGCTTACCTTTGTGCTCATGAATTTTTCCGATCATCTGCACAATTTCAGGAGTAAGCAACTTTTCTGGCTCTTTTATATAATCAAAAGCTCTCATGTTATCTACCTCATTTCAGAATTATCTACCTCATTTTACTCTAAAATGACGGAGATTTCAATGGGATGAGGCAGATAAATTTTCCAGTCACTATGACTGAAATAATAGTATGCACACCTACCACACAGCATATTCAAGAGATCGCTTTCAAAAACACAAAATATTTTATTTCTTGAAAGCAGATGCTATGTAAAGGCAATCCGAAGATTGCCCCAGGCATCAAGCCTATCCTGTTTACACAGGTTCATTATCATCTACATCGACGGAGCTATCTGCATCATCGTCCTCAAACTCCGGATCGTACCCATAGTCCTCATCATCGTCCACATAATCAGCATCCGGGTCAGGCTTTGCCGCTTCCTGTTCCTTCTTCTTTTCCTGGACTTTCTTAAATACGAAGAATCCACCACCACAGGCAAGCACAATCAGAGTAAGAATCGCTGGGAGCATATTCGAGGATTTTGGCTTTTCCTCCGGCGCCGGTTCTGTAATTTCAGGAACTGTTTCAACCACTTCCGGCTTTGTTTCCTCAATCGGCTTGGTGAACTCTGCAACTTCTTCCTCGTCCATCAGCTTGAGCAGGTCAGCTTCATCCACCTGATTCAGAAAATGCACGGTTTCCTCGCCCTTATCATCACGGTCAATGATGATATAGAAGTAGTTTCCGTTTTTGGTTACAGCAGTAATGAACTGCTTTCCACTTTTCGTAGGTGAACCAACATCGTCAACCAGAGTCAGATTGCCGTCAGGAGTAAGGGCAGGTTCGCTTGTGTCCGTGTTCTGCATGAACGCACTCATAAACATCATAAGCAGCGCCATATCCATTTCGCTGTTCTGTTCGGCTTTTTCAATCAGTTCCAGATAGTCACTGTGAACATAACCGTTCTTTTCAGGCACAGTGATCTGATACCAGTCACCCTCAACACCGACCACCACAACTTCCTCGCCGGGACGGAGCTGGTCGATGATTTCATAATTCATGCCTGCACCGGTACGCACATTCAAACGGGAACCGCTCGTTACCACCTTGCCAGTTCCCATGTTATTATCCTCGGATTCCTCTGCACCGTAAGTCCATTCTTTACCATTGAAAGAAAAAACCACCGTGCCATCCTCATTGACGGTCACGGTGTAGGGAACTTCCTCGGAAGTCTTATCTTCGGTCTTTTCAGGGACAGTTTCCACGGTTTCTGCCTTTTCCGTAGTAGTGGTTGTTGCACTCTCATCGGAGTAGGCAAACACCGTTGTCGAAAACACACCCATGCACATCGCAAGTGCCAGCAGCATGGCACTGAATCTCTTAAATCTCATTCTGCGTTTCCTCCTCATTCATAGTATTGATCGTATCAGGCTTCGGAGCCATATCCGCTGCAAACATACGGAGCAGCTCAGAAAGCTGTTCGGGATTCAGATTCGCAGCATGAACCATCTCGTGAATTTCGGAATTTTCCTCCTCACGGTATCTGCGTTCCAGATCTTTTACTCTGACATCCCATTCAGCCCGTTTCTTTCGAGCTTTCTCAAGGTCTGCACCAATTCTGTCTAATTTGGCACTCAATCGACATTCCTCCTTAGTTTTTGATTCTGCCGAAGCAGTAAAAATGTTGTTGCCAGTAATTCGATTCGATAGAAGCGTAGGAAATGGGGTTTCCGCAGTGGATCATCATACCATTGCCAACATAGATACCAACGTGTGATGCACCGGAGGTATCATAAGTGCCTTGGAAGAAAATCAAATCTCCCGGCTTGGCAGAACTTTTGGGAATAATATCGCATACGCCCATCAAACCGTTTGCGGTCAATCGTCCAACACTCCAACCGTTGCCACAGTGATTGATTACATAGGAAACAAACCCGGAGCAGTCAAAGGAAGTGGAGGGGCTGCTTCCACCCCACACATACGGGTATCCCAGATACTTCTCGGCTTCACGAATCATATTGGCAAATCGTGTGTCCGTCAGAGCTTCGCCCGGAATGTCATAGTCGGTGTACTCGCCGCCAGGGGTGGCGTAAATGTCATTTCCGAAAATATCCGGTCTGTTGCCCCTTGTCTGAAGCAAAATTCTATATCGCTCCATATCATCTTCCGACAATCCGGAATTTGAAATCACACTGTCCAAGCCCTTATTTCTGAGCTTCACTTTCAGAATATAATATTCGTAATCTTCTTCCTCTGTTGTTGTCTCTCCCGTTTCAGGATCAGTAGAAGATGTTGTTCGTGTACGAATCTCTACTACTTCTGTGAGGGTCAGCTCATATTGTTGCTCAAACAGCCATTGCAGGGTAGCCTGCACCTCATCTCTGGTGTAGTCCTCGAATTTTACCGTCAGATATGCCGCAAGCTCATAAGGATTGTGGTTGATTTCATCAAGGTCATACCGGTACTCGTCATATCCGCTATGAGTACGCTCGATATTATTGATTTCATTGCGGAGCGCAGCTTCCAAAGCCTTGTAATCATTGTCCGCACCGATAATATCTTCCTCTTTTGCGGTAAAAGAAGTTCCCAGAACGATCTGTGTGCCGCCTTGGAACATAGCCGAACAAGACGAGAACATCCCTGAGAGGATCATAAAAAGCAGTCCAGCAATCAAAACAAACAGGATCGTTTTAGAGTGTGTGGTGCAAAACTCCATCGCTTTCTCTGTAATCGTTTTGGTGCTTTGGGTTGCTTTCTTTGTTGCTTTAGCGGCAGTTTCTTTCGCTGTCCCTTTGCCTGCCTTCGCCGCTGCATACTCCTTTTTGATTGCCTGTTTTTGTTTCCATCGGGAAATGGGATTAGAAGCGGCATCGGGGTTGTCCTTTTTGAACTTCTCATACAGGGCATTTACATTTGCCTTATCTGATTTTTCTACCAGCTTTTCTGCCTTGTCGTAGGCTTTCAGCTTGTGGCTGTAAACGGCATGATCGACGGTATATGCAGTGGATTCAACAGCCTTGGTCGTTTCCTGCACAGCTTGAACGCCGATATTATCATCCTCATATTCTGACACCGCCTGATGTGCTTTGGATGTGAGCGTGACTGCGGCACCACGGCTTGCCATGTGCTTTGCCACAGATGGGCGCTCGATTTCCGTAAACTCCGCTTTTTCAAAACGGAGCTTTGCTTTACGGGAACCGGCTGCATCTGTTTCCAGCTTTAGCTTCGGCTTTGCCTTTTTGGAAGCCAATTTGTCTGCCGCTTTCTCAGCCTTATCAACCGCCTTATCTGCACGGTCGGCAGCTTTCTTCACACGAGAATCTGCAAGGTCATCTTCGGTAAAACGGAGTCGTGTAGGTCTTTTCGCCATACATTACGCCTCCTTTTCCTGTGCCACCTCGTTTAACTTCGTGGTCATAATGCGATACAGTTCCAGATCGGTCGGGAATCGGTCAATGAACGGAAGAATCACATTGCCATAGAACAGAAGTCCTTCGCCCTCACCGGAGTTAGTTACATAGGACAGCTGATGTGGCGAAATGTTCAGACGCTGTGCCAGAATACTTCGGTCATCGCTTGCCTGATTCAGCATATAGATGAAATCAGAGTTTTCGAGGATGTTGGCAATCTCCGGGGAACGAAGCAGGTCATTGACATTCTGGGTAATACCGGTCGGCAAGCCGCCCCATTTACGGAATCGCTTCCAGATTTCTACGGAATAGGTTGCCGTCTGTTCTTCCTTCAGAAGCAGATGGAACTCGTCAATATAATATCTGGTCGATTTACCGGCAGAACGGTTGGCAGTTACACGCCCCCAGACCTGATCCTGAACAATCAGCATACCGATTTTTTTCAGCTGATTGCCCAGCTCCTTAATGTCGAAGCACACCAGACGATTCTGAATATCCACATTGGTTCTGTTGTTAAACAGTTTCAGAGAACCCTTAACATAGATTTCCAAGGCGGTCGCTACATGGTGGGCTTCCTTTTCGTCCTGCTTCAGAAGGGCATCATACAAATCCTCAAGGATCGGCATATTCTCAGGGGCAGGATTGTCGAAATATCTCTGGTAAATCTGATGCACACAACGGTCGATAACCGTCTTTTCGATAGGCTGCAAGCCATCCTTACTGCCCATAATCAACTCACAGAGGGACAGGATAAAATCGGCTTTCAGTGCTACGGGGTTGTCATCCTCAGAGTAGTTCAGGTTGATGTCCATGGGGTTGATATAGTTGGTACTGGAGGAGCTGATTTTTACCACCTGACCATTGAACTTATGAACCAGAGCCGCATATTCCGCTTCGGGGTCGCAGATGATAATATCGTCATCCGTAACCAGGAACGCATTGGTGATTTCACGCTTTGCGGAAAAGGATTTACCGGAACCGGGAGTACCCAGAATCAGTCCGTTGGGGTTCTTGAGCTTCTTTCTGTCCACCATGATAAGGTTGTTCGACAGGGCATTCAGCCCGTAATAGAGCGTTTCTCCACCATTCTGGAACAACTCCTGCGTGGTGAAAGGCACAAAAATCGCCGTGGAACTGGTAGTCAGGCCACGACGAATTTCGATCAGGTTTTGTGCCAAAGGCAGGCTGCTCATCAGCCCGGATTCCTGCTGAAAATCCAAACGACGCAGATTGCAGTTATGCTTCTGGGCGATGCTTTGTGCCTGGAACACATTGTTTTCCAGTTCCTGCTCGGTGCGTCCGGTGTTTAGCACCAGAAACGTTACCATGAACATTCGCTCGTTCTGGCTCTGCAATTCTTTCAGAAGCGACTTCGCATCTTTGCCATAGGTAGCAAGGTCAGACGGGATAATGTCCATGTCATAGCCGGAACGCACCGCTTTTTTCTGTTCTTCGATTTTGGAACGGTCAAGCTCGGTGATGGTTCTCTTGATGGTCTTAATTGCCGCAGTCTGGTCAACTGACTGGATGTGCATGGTCACGATCTGCGTGGATTCCATATCCAAAAAGTCCGCCAACATACGGTCAGACAGGTCTGATGCCGTAATTGCCAGATAGGACATCGAACCGAAGATGCTGCCCATCTGGAAGGTGCGGTTGGTCTTAAAGGCAAATGCCGTCGGAGCAATGAAGTCCTTTACAGACAGCCCGGATTCCACAAGATACTTCCAATCGAAGAAGAACTTATCGTTATCGCCCATGTGGAACATGGAGTGCATCAGATGCAGCCGCTCTTTGCCGTTCATGGTGGTTGCAATGACACCCAAACGACGAAAGTTATTGAGCAGATCGTTTTCGATATGATTGAGTCTCGGCTTTGCCTGCCTCATGGATTCAGCTTCAATGCCGAATGTCAGGTACTTTGTTTTGGTCAAGCCGTTGTTGCCCTGAGCCAACTGCTTTTTCAGCATCTGACTATACTCGGCACGGACAGGATTGAAGCTGTCCTTCTTGAACGGGATGCGGATACTCTTTTCAAAACTCTCAGCATCGGTACTCAGGTTCATAAAGGAAAGCTCAAAGTGAATGGAGCTGTCAAAGAAATTCAGGAAACTGCACCACTCATCGAAGATGGCAGTCTTATCTTCCTGCTGTGCCAGCTGATAGTTGATGTCCTGAAACTGAATCGTCTTGGTGTAATAGCTGTCAGTGACACGGCAGATGCCATCCGGGAACATTCTCTGAAAGGGAATGGACTGTTGTGCAGTCTGCGGAATACCACTGTCTTTCTTTGCCCGTTCCACAACAGCTTTAATTTCTCGCTGCTGTTTCCGGTTCAGATTTGCAGGCATTTTGATGTTTCTTGCCTGCGGCTTCTTTTTGAAAAACAATTCGTTCAACCTCCTTTTCCAGTTTGTACTGACGCATCAAAGCGTCATAATAGTTGTCCGTCTGATAAGGGCGAACCTTGGGACGAACGAATTTAGTCTGAATAAAGTGTTCTACAACCACTTCCAACGGCTGTCCATCCTTTTCATACATTGCCAGGAAAAACAACGGCAACATGACGATCATCATGGACAGTGCTGCAAGGCTCACATTTCCGGTTGCTTTGACCAGAAAGAAAATCGGCACTCCGATGAGCGCCGCCGCACCAAAGCAAAGTAACTGCCGTTTCGTCAGATTGAAAAACACTTTTGTTTTCACCCTCGTCAGGTCACGAGGTACGGGAATATACGCTGCCAAACAATTTCCTCCTTCCCTTAGTGAGCGCTGAATACACCCTTCGCAAGCGAACCGGTCTTAAACAAGGTGAAGCACAAAAGGACGGTGTAGCCCATAACGCCCCAGATAGAACCGATGATGTCATCACTGAATGCGATAGACTGAATCAGCACCGCATAAATGCCTACGCAGATCATAATCAAGAATCCTTGGAATCCGATTGCAAACAGCGAACGCAGATAATTCTGTCCGATATTGCTCTGCTCTCTGTTTCCAAAAGTGGAAAGCGGAATCGGGGCAAGGCTGACCATCAGGTAAATTTCAATCATTCGACCGTAGACGATCACAAAGATGATGATTGCCAAAGCGGACATCGTGACCTGTACGATAAAGGATTGTAGGAACAAGCCAAGCAAAGGACCCAAATCCATTGCCATCAGCGTTTCTTCCATTGTTTCCAATGCCGAAGCATCTATGGCAGTATTTCCGGATATGATACCGGCGCTTGCGTTTATAACGTGCTGTGCCACATCGAACACAGCCATCGTGATATTGAATGTGTTTGTGATTAACATGACCGCAACAAAAGTCTTGAACACCCATTTGAAGAATCCAGGTTTCAAAATTCGCCAGATTGTTGTGGTCAATAATCATCTGAATTAGCTCATAACAGGCAATGAAGGTCAGAATCAAGCCTGCTATTGGGATAATCACTGACTCGGAGATGTTTCGTACCATGGCAAAGACACCCGGCGAAAAATTCGCCGGGGTCATGCCAACGGAGGTTGCTATCTCGCCAACCTGGTTGTTGACGGACTCAAACATCCCCGACAGATTTCCCATAATGGCTGAAACGAGCATTTCTTTCAGCCAGTCTGTGATCTGTTGGAGTATGCTGTCCAAAGGCGATTACCTCCTTGTTTTGTGATTAACCGAACAGTCCGGAGAGCAGAGGTACAAGGGTGGTGCCGATGAGGGCAACACCGCCGCCAGCCATGAGCTGCTTCATGCCCTGGGACTTTACTGATGTGCGATAAAGAAGTAATAGAAGTGTAAAAAATTTTGCCGTTCCTATCCGGCACTTGCGCATTGTGTCGGATAGGTCGGGCGGTTATTCGGGCAAGTCCACCTTGCCAACAAAAGAATAATAAATCTCAATGTCCTGTCTGCGGGTCTTGTTCTCGTCATAGCTGCACTCATGCACAACGATTTTCTCTACAAACTCCCGCAGCAGAGTAGGGGTAAGTTCTTCAAAGCTGGTATGCCGCCGGACAACATTCATAAACTTTTCTGCGTTCACGGTGGCTTCCTGTGCTTTGGAAAGCTCCGCTTGAATAGCAGCGGCTCTTTCTTTCAGCTCCCGTTGCTCTGCTTCATAGTCTGCCGACAGCTCTGTGAAACGCTCGTCTGATATGCGCCCGGTCACGCTGTCCTCATACAGCCGCTTGAAAATGGCGGAAAGCTCACCGATACGCTTTTCAGCGGCTTCCAGTTCCTTTTTCTTAGCGGCGTTCCTGCGCTTGCCCCCGTCCTCGTTCTGCTCAATTAAGAGCTTCATAAACCGGGCTTCATGCTTTGATGTTGTATAAATAAAGTTGACACCTTATTCTCAAAGAATTCATGTATAATAAAGAGAATAAGGAGGAACTTTCAATGTCACGTAC
>NZ_JAOQJF010000057.1:0-3717 GCF_025567195.1 Alitiscatomonas aceti
TACGTGACATTGAAAGTTCCTCCTTATTCTCTTTATTATACATGAATTCTTTGAGAATAAGGTGTCAACTTTATTTATACAACATCATCCTACAAGTGCAGTAAAATTATTTACAATGACGAGGATAAGCAGGCAATCTTTGAGAACCACCACGAGCCTATCATAGACACCCAAACATGGGAACGGGTGCAGGAGCTTCGCAAGCAGCGCAAACGCCCCAACCGCTATGATGAAGTGGGCTTGTTCCCCGGCATACTGTTCTGTGCGGACTGCGGCAGCGTCATGTATCAGCAGCGATACCAGACAGACAAGCGCAAGCAGGACTGTTATATCTGCGGCAACTACAAGAAACGCACCCATGACTGTACGGCGCACTTTATCCGCACCGACCTCTTGACCGCTGGTGTACTCTCCAATCTGCGGAAAGTGACCAGCTATGCGGCAAAGCATGAAGCCCGGTTTATGAAGCTCTTGATTGAGCAGAACGAGGACGGGGGCAAGCGCAGGAACGCCGCCAAGAAAAAGGAACTGGAAGCCGCCGAGAAACGCATAGCCGAGTTATCCGCTATCTTCAAGCGGCTGTATGAGGATAGCGTGACCGGGCGCATATCAGATGAGCGTTTCACAGAGCTGTCGGCAGACTATGAAGCAGAACAACGGGAACTGAAAGAAAGAGCCGCCGCTATCCAAGCGGAGCTTTCCAAAGCACAGGAAGCCACCGTGAACGCAGAAAAGTTTATGAATGTTGTCCGGCGGCATACCAGCTTTGAAGAACTTACCCCTACTCTGCTGCGGGAGTTTGTAGAGAAAATCGTTGTGCATGAGTGCAGCTATGACGAGAACAAGACCCGCAGACAGGACATTGAGATTTATTATTCTTTTGTTGGCAAGGTGGACTTGCCCGAATAAACGCCCGACCTATCCGACACAAGAGCTAAGTGCCGGATAGGAACGGCAAAATTTTTTACACTTCTATTACTTCTTTATCACACATCAGCAAAATCACAGGGCATTAAGCAGGTTATGGCTAATTAGATGTAAATAAAAGCGGAAAGGAAAAGCACAATCCAGACGGAACCGGCGAGCCGTCAAGAAATATTGCGAGTTAGCAAGAAAACTGCTATAATGGGAAGCACGAACCCCAGCACTGGGAGAAAGGCAGGACGATAAATGCACATAAGCTATCAACCGCTTTGGAATACATTGAAAGAGCGGAACATGAGAAAAGAGGACTTGCGGCTTGCCGCAGGACTCACCACAAACCAGATTGCCAATATGGGAAAGGGATTGCATATCAGCATGGAAACCCTGCTTCGTATCTGCGGGGCGTTGGATTGTGATATTTCAGATGTGATTGAACTGGAACGAGAAAAATCTTCTTCTGGTGAAGCAGAAGATAGAATCAAAAAGTCGAAAATTCCTTGCTGAAGAATAGCAATATTCCAACATTGAAAATATAACAAAGTTAGGACGTGGAGGATAAATGTACAAAGTATTTTCATTTACAAACACCGATGAAGCTGCTCCTTATATGGATAAAAAGATTCTTCGGTATATTGATGAACAGATTACGGACAGTTTTGAGTGTTTTAAGGACTGCGATATCCTTGCATTTGACTGGTACGATGTTCAGAGTGAAAAAAAAGAGGATTTTAAGATGCTCTTATATCTGGACGGAAAGGATTTGCTGGTATTTTGTGAAACCTCTGAGGCAGAAGAAAAAGCAAATATGATTCTGCATACGATGACAGGGGAAGAAGGAGCAACAAATGAGCGGCTTTTCTACCATTTTTTTTCGTTACTGCTGAAAGGAGACATGGATTTTTTGAATAATCTTGAGGAAGAAATCAGCAATAATGAAGACAAGGTGCTGTCCGGCGACAAGGCATCCTATTTGAAATACATTACTGCATGGAGGCAGGAACTGTTGCGCCTGAAACGCTACTATGAGCAGCTTAATTTCATTTTTGATGAAATGACCGTGAATGACAACCAACTATTTAGCGAAGACGGAGTCCGCAGATTGATGACTTTGAGGAATAGAACGGACCGTTACCTGAGTGCCGTTAAGAATTTGCAGGAAATGGTGTCCCAGCTCCGGGAAGCATATCAATCCCAGCTGGCGATTGAGCAGAATGATCTGATGAAAATTTTTACAGTGGTGACAGTAATATTTCTCCCGCTTTCGCTTCTGGCAGGGTGGTACGGGATGAATTTTTCACATATACCGGAACTCAAATGGAAATATGGATATCCATTGGTAATTCTGGTGAGCATTGTGACAGTCGCAGCGTTAATTTGGAAATTCAAAAAGAAAAAATGGTTATGATTCGCTTTTTAAGAGGACACAAAAAGTTCACAAAAAAATTAGCACTCACCATTGACAAATGCTAACAAGCGCGCTATAACACAGATAGAACAAAGGAAAGGGAAACGGAACAGATGAGAGGTTCCGATTTCTTCCCAAGTATTCTTGGTTCTGATTGACAATTCGGTTTTAACATTAAAAAAGGAGCGATGACTTATGATGTTACCTAGTGTTTTTGGTGAAAACTTATTTGATGATGTTTTTGATGATTTTTGGGGGTTCCCGTCATTTGATGATAAAGCAGAGCGGAAGTTATACGGGCACCATGCAGCAAAAATGATGAAGACGGATGTGCAGGAGCACGATGACCATTATGAGGTGGATATTGACCTGCCTGGTTTCAAGAAGGATGAGATTACTCTGGAACTGAAGGACGGCTATCTGGTAATCAGCGCCGCAAAGGGCCTTGACAAGGATGAGAAGGAAAAAGAAACAGGCAAATTTGTACGTCAGGAACGTTATGCAGGCAGTATGAGCCGTTCTTTCTACATCGGCGAGAATGTGAAAGAGGACGATATCCATGCAAAATATGAAAGCGGGGTATTGAAGATTAACATTCCAAAAGAAGAAGCGAAAGAACCGGAAGCTGAAAAAAAGAAATACATTGCCATCGAGGGATAACGGCACCTCTTAACATAGAATAAAAGGATATTGCCCGGAGCGGGAAGCTGTGAAGTTGCCCGTTCTGGGCTTTTCTATATCATTTAAACAAAAAACAATTCAGCCAGCCGGAACCGGCTGGCTGTCCTACTGTTCATTATGCTCCAACACCGCTTTTATCATAGCAACGGCAAGCTCCTGTTTGCTGGGCGACACGTCTTTCCAGAGTGCTTCCAGCTCCTTGATTTTGCTGATTTCGTTTTCTTCCAATTCATCTTGAAGCAGATAATCAGGGGAAATCCGCAGGGAGTTACAAATATCTATGAATACCGGCAGACTGGGCATTTTCACACCGCCCTCAATCTGGCGAAGATACGTTGCGTTGATATTGCATAATTCCGAGAGCTTGTCTGCGGTAAAGCCCCGGTCTTTTCGTACCTCATTGATACGCTTTCCTAATCCTTTTCTCTCCATTGCCACCACCCGTTTGTTAGCTGTCAGTTATTATTTTGTACACCATAAGCCTATAATATGATTGTCATTTATCATAGATTCTGTTAGACTATGTTATATTAGCTAATAGCTAAACGGAGGGCATGAGATGAAAAGAATGTGGGAAAAAGTAAAGGAAACATGGCGGGAATTTTGGTTCGTTTATGAGGACGAGGAAGATTCCACACAACACCTAAGCCGGTCAGATAAGCAAAGTATCTGGTGCGGCTCATTTCTTATGTGTGCGTTCACGGCGG
>NZ_JAOQJF010000057.1:3933-9275 GCF_025567195.1 Alitiscatomonas aceti
ATACAGTACATTCCGAACACGTCCGAGAGCTGCCCCACCTGCCAGGAAAGCTATCCGGCACAGGCATTTCTTGTTTGTGTCAATACAGGAGAAACCTATTCCCTTGACGTGTATCACACAGACGAAAGCCCGGATGATGAATACGGCGGTATGCGCCTGTCCTTTGGTTATGATGAAATCAGCGAAGCGAGTATTCATGTAACATCATATCCGGGAGAACAAGACGGCTATGCAGAGATTTTCCGGGGGCGGCGGATTGTCAGCGCCCACAAGATGAAGTCTGTTTTTTGTGACGATTGTATCAGGGAGATTCTAAACACGATTGACGGGCAGCTATTGGAGGAAGTTGTTCTTTTTGACGCAGAACAAAAAGCCTTTTATCCGGTCAAGGACGAGGAAACGCTTCAAATCGGAAGCTATGGGCTGGCTGTCAGCTATGACAGCGGGGATTTCAGGATTGATATAGAATATGTCAGCGAATAAAGGCGCTGCCGTTGCAGGAACCGCAATTCCAACAACGGCAGTTTTTATTTTCTCCTGCGCCGGAAATTCAAAGGATTGTTTTTAATGACCGGCGATTTTGCCAGCACTTTTTTCAAGACTTTCTGCTCATCAGGGGGCAGCTTGTCAAAGTCGATACCCAGCATATTTAAAATGACTTTCCAGATTTTTGTCAGGTGGTCGCCGGGGAATTTCAGGGCGTTTTGAATATCTTGCGCCATTTTCTTTGCGAGGGAGAAATCCGGCGTGCTGTCAATGTCGTGTTCATGGGCTTTCCGTATATCGTGGAGAATGGAATCCCATGTTTTATGCGTTATATGGCAGAAAAAATCTTCTTCCTCTAATTGGGCGGCAAGAAGCGTTTCCGAATATAAATCCCCGTCCACATAGCGGTGCTTCTGAATGAGGGCAAGCCGCTGTTCTTCCAGCCCTTCGTTCATATCCCGGAAGCGGGCGGTCGCATGACCGTCTATGTAAATTTCCGTATCGGTCATCAGCCGCTCAAACTTTCCGTGGGTGATAATCTCACAGAGCAGACGGTTATTGATTTTGCCGCTTTTCAAAAGCTCCACTGTTTCATCATTCAGGTGCAGCTCCATTAAGGGCGTGTTTACCTGCTCCCTGTTTTCTGTCCGGCACAGCAGGTAATCAAGGGACACCCCGTAGAAGTCCGCCAGAATAACGAGGTTGCCATGATTGATTTCTTTGTAATCGTCCGCTTCATAGCTGCCAAGGGCAGACTTTGAAATGCCGGTCAGGTTTGATAGTTCTTCCAGCTTCAGCTTTCTCTCTATGCGTAAATCCTTTAGCCGTTCCTGTATGCTAAGGCGTGATTTCATAGGCGAATGGCTCCTTTCCGGCGGCTCCCCCGCCGCTCTCTAAAGATTATACCACACCATTTCCGAGAACGTGGAAATTTTCGATTTTCAGCTGGATTTCCTACTTTATGGATATACGGAGCAGGGCGCAGCATGAGGAAAAGATTCTGGAACACCAGATAAAGACGCTGACCCGAAAAGAGCGGACGCACCGGCTCTGTACCAGAGGGGCGGAGTTGGAAAGATACCTGCCCCACCCGGAGCTTTTGCCGGAGGAACAGGTCAAACTGTTCTTGAAGCTGCTCTTTCATCGGGACAGCACCCGGCAGCTCATAGAACAGATATTTGCCGGAACCGGCACAGAAAAGGAGGACACGGAATGAATGTGAAATTTTCAAAGGACGAGCTGGCTATGGTTTACCAGTACGCCGCCGCCACGAAACAGGAAACTCTTGCCGGACTTCGGGAAATCATGCCGGTCATTCGTGACAGGCAGGCGAGGGAGATTGTGGAAAGCACAATTCGAAAGCTGGACGCTATCCCGGAGCCGGAGTGCCGCCGCTTTATCGCTGACACCAGACAGCGGTTTATCCAGAAGCGGGACAATTCAATCCGGCGCAGGCTGGCGGAAGCAAAGGCGCAGACGAGAGAGAAAACGCCCCATTCCAAGAGAAAAGAGCCAGACCGGGAACGGTCATAATAGCTTCCAGAGCGGTAAGCGTGGCTTCCCCCTCTGAAAGAGGGCGCAATTATACACCACTTCGGGAAGTGGTGCATTGCGCCCTGCCGGGGGCGTCCTGCGGACAGCAGATGATTTTCGTTTCGCTCCTATCATCACAGGGGACGTTACACTTCCCCTGCGCTGGCCCCGCCAGCTACCCCTTTGTGGACTTGCCGCCCGGAACTACCTTGCATTGCAAACTATTTCCAACTATTTCCGCCCGACAAGTTTTCCGAAATCCAGCTATACTTTTTCAATGGGATAGCGTATAATGAAGCCAGTGAAAAATCGGAATTTATTGAAAAGTTGACTGGAATAAACTATATAGATTTAGGAGAACACTGAATGAAAACAAATTCAAAATTGCGTACTTCGCTTATTATTTATGCCATGATACTTTATGGTTTATGGAGCTTATTAGAATTGTACTTGAAAACCCAAATTGGAATTGACGAATTTACAAAAGAAGTATATATCAAGCTTGTGTTCTGGCTTTTTCCTGCAATCGTGATTCATTTTCGTTTTAGTGACAATATGTTCGTCAAAAAGGAAGAAATGTATCTATTAAGGAAAAACTGCTGGATATTTATTCCAATAATGCTATTATTTACAATTTATATTTTTATAAGTGAATACTTGACCAATAGTAAGATTACGATAAGCGAGTCTTTTGGAATAAACACTGTAGTAGAGGTTCTTTCTATAGCTATTGGAGAAGAAATGGTTTTTAGAGGACTGTTTTTGAATGCTATATTGAACGATAAGAAAAAGTATCTTGCTGTGTTTATCAATTCTTTGATGTTTTTAATTATTCATTTTCCTGCGTGGATTCAAGGCGATATTTTTATTTCGGTATTCACAAGTGGAGGATTCATCTGTTTTCGGTAAAATAGAAATCGAGCAAAAGGGCGCCAAAATGTGAGCACCCCAAATGGCACAAAAAATGAGCCATTGTCAACACCCCCAAATTATAGCTACCATTAGTTTGTGTCGAATAAACTAAGGAGGTAGCGGAAAGGTGTTAAGAATGGCTCAAGTGCAGTATATCAAAGATCTCTACGAAAATGAAGAGAAAAGTTTGCGGGAAATATCCCGCATCACGGGTCACAGCTTTGAAACTGTCCAGAAATACGCCCAGAAGGAAAACTGGAGCGAGGACAATCTCCCGGATACTGAGCCAACGAGTTATCCGGTGCTGGGGAAGTTCATTCCTATTGTGGACAGCTGGCTGGAAGCAGATCGCAAGGTGCCAAGAAAGCAGCGGCATACAGCCTGGCGACTTTTCTGTCGCCTACGGGACGAGTACGGATTTACAGGCAGCTACTCCAGCGTGAAGCGATATGTCCGCAAGAAGAAGTATGTGATGAAAGTCCAAAGTGCAGGTTTCCTTCCTCTGGAACGCACACCCGGATGTGGTCAAGTGGATTTCGGCGAGTTCCTGTATTACGATGCCGGAGGGCAGGAGCAGAAGGGCTACGCTCTGACCATCTCCTTCCCGCACTCTAATATGGGTTATACGCAAGCATTCCCCTCGCAGAACCAGGAGTGCCTGCTGGAAGGGATGAAGCGCATCTTTGAACACATGGGCGGTGTACCTCCCCGGCTTCGTTTCGATAACATGACCACCGCTGTTGCACAGGTTTTGCGGGGCACTGAGCGATCTCTCACAGAGGGTTTCAGCCGTTTTATGCTGCACTACCGTTTCCAGGCCGAGTTCTGTAATCCGGCCTCTGGCAACGAGAAGGGCAATGTGGAGAACAAGGTTGGATACAGCCGCAGAAATGCCTTTGTGCCGGTTCCCACCATTACTTCCTTTGAAAAGTTTAATGAGGAATACCTGTGGGGCTGGTGCGAAAAGGATGCCCAGCGTGACCACTACATCCACAAGATTCCGATCCGGGAACTGTGGCAGGCAGATGCGGATGCGCTGCTGAATCTGCCGGATTATCCATTCACGGTATTCCGCTATTCTACGCTGACTGTGAGCAAGACCGGTTTTGTGGTGATTGACACGAACCGGTATGGACTGTCCCCGGCACTGGCTGGCGAGGTGGTACAGGCCAAAATCTTCTTTGACCACATTGAATTTTTCCACGACCACCATGCTGTTGGTACCTTCCGGCGCAGTTACAAGCAGAATGATGAGATCTATGACTGGACGCAGTATGTGTCCACTCTCTGCAAAAAGCCCCGGGCAATGGAAAATACCCGGTTCTTCCACCAGATGCCGCAACAATGGCAGACTTACTTGGCCTCCACACAAGGCAAAGAGCGCAAGAACGCCTTACAACTTCTCAGCGAAATTGTGAACGACGGCAATGCTGACCTGTGCGACGATGCATTGGAGCTGGCCGCACAGAACGGAAGAACCGATACGGACAGCCTGCGCCAGTGCTACTACATGGTTGCGAAAAAGGAATACCGGCCTGACCCATTGCAGTTGACTTCCGGCCCAATGCTGAACTACAATCCCAATCTTTCCATTTACGATGGCCTGATGGGAGGCGATGCCCATGGCTGAGCAGATTGAACTGATGATGCGGCAGGTGAAGCTGGGCGGTATGGCAAAGGGCTGGCGTTCTGTACAGTACGAGAACACCGAGCAGTATGTGACCGAGCTTCTAAAGCTGGAGTTGCAGGAGCGAGAGGCCAACCGTATTAACCGCATGGTGAAAACAGCAGGGTTCCGTGTACTGAAAACCCTGGATGAGTTTGTCTGGAATTCTGCCATTGAACTTCCCAGCGGCTTAACGCAGGAATATATGACTGATCTGCACTTTCTCACCCCAAAGGAAAACCTGATCTTTATGGGAACGGTTGGTACAGGCAAGACACATCTTGCAACGGCTATTGCCCTGAAAGCTTGCCAGGAAGGACGAAAGGTGCGGTTCTTTACCGCAGCCGGTCTTGCCAATCTCCTGCTCGAGAAGAACAACAAAGTGATATTGTCAATATTGGTTGACACATTTATCTCAAAGATATCACTGCCTATGCAGCCTGTTCCAGAGATTGGTAGTATCTCTGTCGCTTAATTATCGGAGGAAGCCCACCATTGGCCGAGCAGATCCTCCTGTTATTCCAGTAACTGATGAAGTATCTCCAAATGAGAACCTTCAGTCCCTCTATGGTCATAGTCTCCGTATTGTAGCGGTCATAGAGAAGCTCGCTTTTCATTCTGGCCCACATGCTTTGAAGTGCTATACTAATGTTGTAACAGGAGTGGCTAATAAGATATAATCAATCTTATAAAGAAAAGAGGTACACATTATGCCACAGAGTTACACCCCTGAATTTAAAAAGAA
>NZ_JAOQJF010000058.1:0-8796 GCF_025567195.1 Alitiscatomonas aceti
CCTGGTACCAGCATGAGAAAGTAGGCTACAACTACCGGATGAGCAACGTGATCGCCGGGGTGGTGCGGGGACAGTTTCCGTACTTAAAGGAGCACATCGCACAGAAGAAGGCCATTTATGAGCGGTACAGGGAGGGCTTTAAGGACCTTCCGGTACGGATGAATCCGTTCGACGCGGAAAACTCCGAGCCCAACTACTGGCTGTCCTGTCTGGTCATCGATCCGGAGGCCATGTGCCGGCAGGTGCGCGGGGAACAGGAATCCCTGTACCTTCCGGAACCGGGAAAGAGCTGCCCCATGGAGATCCTGGAGACGCTGGCAAGGTATAATGCCGAGGGGCGTCCCATCTGGAAGCCCATGCATATGCAGCCGATCTTCCGGATGAACGGGTTTGTGACCCGGGAAGGGAATGGACGGGCAAGGACTAACGCTTATATCGCTGGAGGGGCTGTCGGGAAAGACGGAAAGCCGCTGGATGTGGGGATGGACCTCTTCCAGAGGGGACTGTGCCTGCCGAGTGATAATAAGATGACCCCGGTACAGCAGGATAGAATTATTGCAGCGGTCCGTGCATGCTTCGAATAAAGGTAGGAATGAATGAATAACGTACTTTCAACTTGTTTTAAGATTGCTGGTGGTATAGTAGTGGTAAGTGTTGCAGCCGGCGTGACAGCATTTGTAAAAGAAAGAATAGATGAGAAGAAAGAGTCTGAGACGCTTCAAAAGCATCCGCAGGGGTTCTATGAAAGATATGTGAAGAGACCACTTGATTGCACTCTAGCTACAGGGGCACTGATTGTCCTGAGTCCGGTACTGGCAGTGACAGCCTTAGTTGTACGCACCAAGCTTGGATCGCCAGTTGTATTCACTCAGGATCGTCCAGGCAAAGAAGAGAAGCTCTTTAAGCTGTATAAGTTCCGTACGATGACTGATGCACGGGATGAAAATGGAGAATTGCTTCCGGATAAGGTGCGTCTTACCAGGGTAGGCCGAGCTATAAGGGAGTCCAGTTGTGACGAGCTTTTGGAGCTCGTAAATATCATTAAAGGCGATATGGCTGTAGTCGGTCCCAGACCTCAACTGGTTAGGGATATGGTATTTATGACTCCGAAGCAGCGTCGGCGTCATAGTGTAAGACCGGGGCTGACGGGACTCGCACAGATAAACGGTAGAAATGAGATTACATGGGAAGAGAAGCTTGAATGGGATCTTAGATATCTAGATAAAATTACATTTGTTAATGATGCAAAGATAGTCTTAAGAACTATAGCGAAAATTAGGCATAAAGAAGGCATTACTGATGGTGAGAATGCAACGGCGTTGGACTTTGGGGATGAATTGCTAAAGGACGGAAAAGTAGATCAGGCTACATACAACAATTGCCAGATTGAAGCAAAGAAACTCTTGAAAAAAGCAGGGAACTGAATAATGGGTAATTTGAAATTTTCAGTATCGATGTGTGTCTATGGCGGAGATAATGTTGAATACTTTAGGTCGGCAGTAGACAGCATATTAAATCAAAGTAAAAGTCCGGATGAGGTTGTTTTGGTTGTAGACGGTCCTGTTCCAGATACGTTGGATTCTGTGATTAAGACATACAGCGCGAATCCGATATTTCATGTTTATAGATTCAAAGAGAACCAGGGACATGGAAAAGCTCGACGACTTGGGTTAAAGAAATGTTCAAACGCATTAGTAGCTCTTATGGATGCTGATGATATCAGTGTTTATAGACGCTTTGAATTAGAACTTGCAATGTTTGAACACAATCCGGATTTATCGATTGTGGGAGGACAGGTAAGCGAGTTCATCTTATCTCCAGAAAAATCAGAGTCAGTCCGAGAAGTTCCGTTGTTGGATAAAGACATCAAGTCTTATATGCAGAAACGTTGCCCCATGAATCAGCCTACGGTAATGTTAAAAAAGGATGATATTGAAGAGGTGGGAGGCTATCAAGATTGGTTTTGCAATGAAGATTACTATCTTTGGATTCGGCTTGCAGTAGCAGGTAAAAAGTTTGCAAATTCTCCTGAGACTCTTGTGAATATGAGAATGAGTCCAGATTCGTATAAACGAAGAGGTGGAGTGAGGTATTTCCAATCGGAAGCAAAGCTGCAGAGATATATGTTACAGAAGAGAGTAATTAATTTGCCAACTTACATAATGAACGTAGGAAAAAGGTTAATTGTTCAAGTGTTAATGCCAAATAGTATGAGGTCATGGGCGTTTAAAAATTTTGCAAGGAAAAAAACATAGTAAAAGGAATAAAAATTATGTCTGATAATAACGAAAACCAAATAATATCCGGATGGAAATATTACAATCATGCAATGATTCCAACATGTGAGCCACATGAAATTCCGAATCTGAAGCCTTTACAATCAGGTACTTTGTTGAAAAATAGAGATGTGTGGGGGGGAAAAGACAGACCTTTATTTGCAAGGTGGACAGAGGATTATGATTGTGGATATGAAACTACCTTTTGGTATTGTATCAAAGATGACATTTTTGATATTAGCGCGTTGAAATCAAAAAGACGTTACGAAATAAAGAAGGGTCTCAAGAATTTTGACGTAAAGGTAATTGATCCCTTTCAATATAGCGAGCAACTATATGATGTTGCGGTTATGGCGTTTTCGGCATATCCAGAGGCATACAGGCCGAAAATTGAAAAGAGGGCATTCATAAATGGAATAGATGAATGGACAATAACTGGAAGTACAGTGTTTGGAGCCTTTGATAAGGAGAGCGGTAGGCTTTGTGGTTACGCACAACTGATTAAACAAGCACGGGCAATTAATTTCAACATAGAAAAGACCATTCCAGAATTTGAGTCAAAGGGAGTCAATGCTGCTATTTGCATGGCGATTGTTTTATACTATCAGAAAGAAATCGAGAAGGGTTACTATATAGTGGACGGCGCAAGAGCGATAAGCCATGAAACTCATTTTCAGGATTATCTTGAAAAGTACTTTGGGTTTAGAAGAGCGTATTGTCACCTTCATGTTAAATATAAATGGTGGGTTTTGTTGGCGGTTAAAGCGTTATATCCTTTTCGAACGATGATTGAGAAATCAAAGTCTTCATTGGCTCACAATATCACAGGAGTGTTACGGATGGAAGAGTGGAAAGTGCGTGAGTAACTGAAAGGAAAACTAGTAGAATGATAAGCCCGAGATATTTTTTTAACAGACTAAAAGATGTAAAAGCGTCAGACTTGGCTGCGGTATTTCCCATGTTAGGAGCACTGATAGTTTCTCCTTTATTTAAGAAGAAATATTCTCATACATGGTTGATTTGTGAAGAAAAGGCTGAGGCTAGGGATAATGGTTATTGGTTCTTTCGAAAGATGAGAGAAGAACATCCTAAACAGCCATGTATTTATGCTATAGATAAGAAATCGGTCGATTACAAGAAGGTTAAAGATTTAGGCCAGGTAATCCAGTATGGAAGTTTTCTTCATTGGGTCATTTATTTTACTTGCGAGCGCAATATTAGCTCGCAAAAGGGTGGTAAACCAAATGCAGTTCTTTGCGCATTCATTGAGTTGAATAATTGGTATAATGCTCATAATATTTTTTTGCAGCATGGGGTAATTATCAATGATCTTCGGTGGCTATATGCGGATAGATCAAGATTTGATATGTTCGTGACATCTGCTGTTCCGGAGACAAAATATATTGAGGAAAAATTTGGATATTCCAAAGGGGTGGTACAACTGTGTGGATTACCACGCTTTGATAATCTTCATAATAGGAATGTAAAAAGGAACAGAATTGTAATAATGCCTACATGGCGTTATTGGTTTAACTTGAAGTCTAAAGAGCAAGCGGGACTTGATAGTGACTTTTTGCACTCGCATTATTTAAAGTCTTGGAAAGCACTTCTGGAGAGCCATAAATTAGCTGAACTTATAGATGAATATAAGCTTGAGGTTATTTTCTATCCTCATAGAAATCTGCAATACCATCTGCCAGATATGAAAAAGATGATCAGTACCAAAGTAACGATTGCTTCTTGGAAGGATTACGATATTCAAGAGTTGCTTAAGTCATCAGAAATGATGATAACAGATTACTCCAGCGTCTTCTTCGATATGGTTTATATGAAGAAGCCGGTTATCTTTTATCAGTTCGATCTTGAAGAATTTAGAAAAGGCCAATATGAGCAAGGGTATTTTGATTATAACGAAAATCCCTTCGGGAAAAGTTGCAGGAATCCAGATGAAGTATTAAGTTTACTAGAAGGATTTATAAAATCCGGGTATAAGTGTTCAAAGGAATACCTTACAGCCCATAAACGTTATTTCCTATATTACGATTCCAGTAATAGTGAAAGAGTGTATAAAGCAGTTAAACAATTAAGAAGGAAATGAGTAAAGAAGTGAAAGATTGTATAGGAATAGTGATTGTAAATTATAATACTTATGATGAACTTATAGGTTGTATCAAATCTATAAGAGAGAAAATCAAATGTAAGTATAGAATATATGTAGTAGATAATGGATCTAACAAAGAAATAAAGGACCAGATAAATAACAATTTAACCGGATGTGATGATCTTAAGCTAATTATGTTGAGTGAGAATTTAGGTTATTCCGGTGGAAATAATGTAGGTATAAGGAAGGCTATTGAAGAAGGTTGCACCCATATTGCCATTACTAACAGCGACATCGTATTTGAGAATGATGCTATTTCAGAGATGTTAAAAGACTTAGAAGGTGAAATAGCAGTAGTTGGACCTCGTGTAATTAAAGGAGATGGAAGCAATGGACAGTATCCGTTAAAAACATACTCGGTCTTTTCAGCTATTTTAGATAGGATGCCATTCTCTTATATTAAAAAAGCAACTGGATATGGAGAGGTGCATGTAGAAAATCTAGATATGACTTATTCGTTTTATGGCATGGTGTCAGGGTGTTGTTTTCTAATATCCTCGTCTGTTTTTAATGAATTGGGATTCTTTGATGATAACGTTTTCTTATATTCAGAGGAGAGAATACTATCAATAAAATTAAAGAAGCTTGGATTGAAAGCTTGCTATGAACCACAAGCAAGGGTCTATCATTTGGAAGGACAGTCAACGGGAAAAGTAGGAAATCCTTTTGCAGATTTCCATAGATATGCAAGTGATTATTATACGATAATCAGATACTGTGAGGGACATGTTTTGGGAAAAAGATTGCTGCGTGTATTACGATTGTTTAATTTCAAAATGAAAGTTAGGAAAGATTCAAGCTATAGATGGTATTATAAAAAATTGATTACTAAAATGAATGAAATTGATCAAGGGGATTTTAAAATATCTTCTGGGATAGAAAGGTAAGCATGACATGCAGGAATTTATCTTTATCTATATGCTGTATGCACTACTTACATACGCAGTACTCTTACTGACTTCGGGAGTAAATATAAAAGGTAGACAATCGACATATCTTGTGTTTTTTTTGATCATCATCAATTCGTTGATTGCTTGCCTACGTCCGGAACAGGTTGCTGATACTAATATGTATAATATGGCATATGATACTAGTGTCAGCATTATTTCAAATCTTACAGTTAATAGTGTTTCAGATTTATTTGCAAATAGGTCATACTATTCGATTGAAATTGTGTATATATTTTTTATGTCTCTATTTCGATCACTATTTAAGTCGCCGATTCTTTTTTATTTTGTATCAGGACTATTATCAAATGCATTGATTCTTTATGGATTAACTTTAGTTAACCAATATTTATATCTGGACTTTCAAAAAGAAAGCGAAGCTAAAAAACAAAGAGCAGTAATCCAAACTTACTGTATCTATGTTCTTTATTCAGGAATCCATTACACTACTGTGGCTATAAGGTCGGGATTAGCAATTGGTCTTGGACTGGCCGCAATAGGATTGCTATTGGCATATAAGAAGCGATTGTTATCCATGATCCTTCTAGTACTTGCGTGCTTGGTACATACAACTTCAATTCTTTTCATTGGTATTTACCTAATAGTAAGGTTTTTTCCAGTGAACTTGAGCAAAAAAAGTATTGCTATACTATGGATCGTGGCAATGGGAGGTTATTTTTCTAATATTGCTCGGTATACGACTATGGCGGCAATACGAATGGTGCTTGGATTATTTTCGATTCTACACATTAATGCTTTTAGTAGTTACATTACTGACTTGGAATTTGTTGTTCAAATGCGTGAAGGCTACATTATGTTCTTTATCGGTCTATTCCTTGTTATTACATATCTTCCTAATAAAAGAATAAACAAACTCGCTCTTATTATTATCGTCGGCTTATTCCTGCAAACATTCGCATACCCTATTCATGCGCTTTCAAGGTTAGTGGATATATTTACCATCTTTCTTATTCCGATTGTTTGCTATAGTGTTAGCAATGCGGATGTTAAATATTTGAACAGGATGGTTCTGTATGGAACGGTATTCTTGCTAGTTCCACAGTATGTTATGATATTTGGAAGGTAAACTTTCTACTTTGAAAGAGTATGAAGATGGGACTATTTCTTGGATTTCAAAGGTATATTTATAAATTGATGCGTAATAGAAAAGTAAAAAGAAAACTATCATAATTTTACAATAATTAATAGGAGCAGCTATAAAGATGATCAATTTAGTAATATTTCAATAGGAAAATATACTTATGGAGATTTAAACATTTGCCAGTATGAGCTAAAACATTATAAATTAAGAACTGGTAATTTGTGTTCGATTCCCCAAGATGTAATGTTTATGTTAGATGGGGAACACGAATACAATTTTATATTGTTGTGGTCAAGCTGATAAAAGGAATGATAGAAGAATATATAGGCAATTTACATGCAGAGCTAATAGATTTTGCATAACTTGATTGGATACCGAAGAAGGGGATTGAGGAATAAGAATGAATCCAAACAATATAGGTATGAAATAATATAAGAGTAATTGATTGATTAAATAGGAAAAAGGAACATTTAAGTCTCTTATATATTTTAGCATATGAAGAAAATATATAGAGACTAATGGTATAATTCAAATGAAACAGAAGTCATTAAAGACTAATGCTATCCTTAATACTTTAAAAACCGTTTTGAGTCTGATATTTTCGCTGATAACATTTCCATATGTTTCAAGAATTTTACAGGTTGAGAATATTGGAATATATAATTTTTGTTCATCAATAGTTTCGTATTTTGTGCTATTGGCGGGCCTTGGAATTTCTACATATGCTATTAGAGAAGGAATTCAATATAGAGAAGATAAGGAACAAATTGAAAAATTTGTGAGTGAAGTATTCAGTATCAACATATTGTCCACTGTAATATCTTATGCATGTTTAATAATTACTGTCATAGTAGGAGAGCAATTTCATAACTATACGCTAGCAATTGCAATATTAGCAACAGAGATTATCTTTACTACAATAGGTGTAAGTTGGATTTGTAATATATATGAAGATTTCTTGTTTGCAACTATCCAGTCAATTGGTGTACAAGCATTATCACTTATACTGACTCTCGCCTTAGTTAAGTCCTCTGATGATTTGTACAAATATATAGCTATTATTGCTTTTTCGAGATCGGCTTCACATATAATTAATTTGATTTATGTAAGAATAAAATATTGTAAATTTAAATTTATTCTTCATTGCAATTTAAAAAAACATATTAAGCCTGTTCTGGTAATATTTTCAACTTCAGTGGCTATTAGTATTTATGTCGGTTCTGACATAATTATGCTTGGATTCATGACAAACGATTATCAGGTGGGGATTTATAGTACAGCTGTTCAAATCTATACTATTGTAAAGAATATACTTGCGGCTGCATTGATGGTATTAATTCCTCGTTTTACTCTTTTGTTACAGCGTGGGGAGAAAAAAGCAGCTAATGAATTATTTTCTCATGTTTTTAATATCTTAATGATATTAATGCTACCATCAATTGTAGGATTGTATATTACAAGTTGCGATGTTGTACGGTTAGTAGGAGGAGAAAATTATTTAGGCGGAACAAATGTTCTGCGTTTGCTGTGCATTGCTATTTTCTTTTCTTTGCTAGCGTATTTGTATACTCAATGTATCTTAGTACCTAACAAAAAGGAAAAAGCTGTATTCAAGGCAACTGTTATTAGTGCAGGAATGAATATAGGTTTAAATTTTATTCTAATTCCTTTGTTTGGAATTAATGGTGCTGCAATTACTACAATTATTGCAGAAATTATAGTTTGCTTTATGTCAATCCATTACTCAAAGAATGACATCCATTTAAATCACATAAATCATGATCTTGTTTCGATAATTATTGGATGTATCGGGATAGTAATTGTTGGAAAAGCTTGTTATATAGTTTTTACTGGTTCATATCTAGTCCGGCTTGCAGTAACGATTTTGGGATCTGCTATTGTATATGTGGCTATATTATTGGTAGGTAAAAATTCTGTTATGATGGAAGTTATTCAGAAATTAAGAAAAAGGTGATATGCATCCTCAATGTGTCATACATACATTTCTGTGAACCTATCTTTAATGGTCTTTTTATCCATTTCGCAAAGTATGGAACTGATGAATGTTAGAACTGAATTCATTTTTTGTGAATGACTTTTTTCTCAGAAGATGATGAAATCCTAAGGTCCTTTGTAGCCGATCATTACAAAGAACTATTCATAATCTATAGAACAGAGACATATAATTTGATATAGGTAAGCTACAACTACATGTTTTATAAAAGCCTGCTAATAAAAAGTCAAGTGTTTTTTGAAGAAAATTTCAAAAATCCGATTTGATATTTTAGGGTACAACTTTTAAGCCACCAT
>NZ_JAOQJF010000059.1:0-7276 GCF_025567195.1 Alitiscatomonas aceti
ACGTGACATTGAAAGTTCCTCCTTATTCTCTTTATTATACATGAATTCTTTGAGAATAAGGTGTCAACTTTATTTATACAACATCATCGTTTGCCTTGTTCATGTCAGCTTTGTCGCCCATATACGCCTGTATGGGGTCAAGGATAATCAGACGCGCCCCGTTCTGTATGATTGCTTTCTCTATGCGCTCGTCGGACAGGGTAAGCTCCCGTTTTGCTTCATCAATCACAAGCACCCGGTCAAGGTCTGCGGCAGCTTCTATCAAGCGGGGCTTGACGGTATCGCCCAAACCGTCCTCGGCGGTCTGATAAATCACTTGAAACGGCTGCATGGGCTTCATGCCCGGAAGCGTCCCGCCAGTAGTACAGGCAGTGGCAAGGCGCAGCGCAAAGGTGGTCTTTCCCTCGCCGGGGTTGCCCTGTACTATGGTTACTTTCCCAAAGGGGATATACGGTTTCCATAGCCATTCAACGGTCTGTGTGTCAACCTCGCTCATTCGGATAATCTCAACGGTTTCTTCCTGTGGCGGCTCTTTCAAGCCATAGACAGCTTCCCGCAGATATTTCCCGTCTGTGATTTCATTCCGGCGCGTCTGCACCTCGTTCCAGTCTTTGAAAAGAGGAATAAGGCGGTGGACGGTCAAGCCCTCCGGCATAAGCTCCACAAGGCGGCTGCAAGCGTCGTTTCCGGCTTGGTCGCTGTCAAGGCAGAGATATACGGTCTTGATGTTCGGGCGGTCAGAGAGAAAGCGCATAAGGGCTTTATCTCCCACGCCACCCAGCGCAAGATAGCTTTGCTTTTGCCAGTCCTTTTTGAACAGACAGAGAAAAGATAACAGGTCAATAGGGGCTTCAAAGACAAACAATCTTTCGCCATCGCCCCGATAGCAGAAGTTAAAGGCTTTGTCGCTGCCTTTCACATCAAGCCGGAAGTTCCCGGCTGTGCCACGCTGGTGGGCGTAGCGTGGTACTCCGTCCTCGTCCCGCCCTACGAATACGGCGTTATGGTGGGCGGCTTCCTCGTAAATATCCCCGGTGGAAAAGAAAAAGCCCGACACATCTTCATCAATGCGGCGAACGGCTGTGAGGTAGTTCCTCACTATGCGGTTGTCGGGATTGCGGGGCGGCAATCGGAAGTCAGAAAAGGACGCGGGGCTTGGTCTGTCCGGCGGCGGTGCTGCGCCTTTTTCTCCCGTCAGCAGTTCTACGGCTTCGGTAAAGCTCTTTCCGAAAAACTCCATGACAAAATCAATGGGTGCGCCGCCTTTGCTTTGGCTGTGCCTGTACCATTTGTTTCCCCGGATAGTCAAGCTGTCATGCCGTTTCCAACGGTATTCCTGTCCGGCGCGGGTAAGCTGCTCGCCCTGTCCTTGCAGAAAAGAAACAAGGTCGGCTTGGTTGGCGCGGTCTATTTGTTCTTGGGTGTAATACATAGTTGATACCTCTCTTTCTGTGGTTGAATTGTTCATAGTTTTGATGTAGAATGAAACCGAAAAATCGGAAGTTAGTGAGGTGCTGGATTGTGAATGAAAGAGAAAAAATTATTCACTTATGGTTTGAAATGTGGCTTACAAAACAGGATTTAGGTATTGATGATATTTTTGCAGAAGATGTAATTTATACTGAAAGTTGGTGTCCAAAATATAATAACCGTCAAATCGTAAAACACTGGTTTCAGGAATGGAATACTCGTGGCAAAGTCGTTGCTTGGGAAATCAAACAATTTTTCCACAAAGGAAATCAGACGATTGTGGAGTGGTATTTCAAAAATGAAATGAACAATGGGAGCATAGAGGAATTTGATGGAATTTCGCTGGTTGAATGGACAAAGGATAATAAAATAAAATCATTGAAAGAGTTTGGTTGCAATTTGAATAATTATAATCCTTATGAGCATAGTGACCAGCCCGAATTTAGGGACGAAAGAGCAAGTTGGTTTTAATATTAGGTATCAATAGCATCCATTTTATCAGAAAACATTTAGGACGGACAGGCAAAATAGCTTGCCCGTCCTTTTCTTTATCTCTCCTGTTCCTGCCGCTTGGTGCGGTTCTGTGTCTGCTCCGGCTGCTCGGCTTTCAGCGCAATATCCACGCATTTGCGTATCTTCTGAAGCTCGGCAACTTCGGCGCGGGCAGCTTTCAGTTTGGTGTAGTCGGTATCTCTCTGCGCTTTGAGGTCAGCGTATTCCTGTTTCCATTCGGAGATAGGCAGCGTCTTTGTATCCGTCAGATTTGCATGGAGATAGCGGCTTGCTGCGTTCCATAGAGTCAGCTCGGCGCGGTGGGCTTCCTCATACTTATCCCGTTTGTTCGTCCAGCCATTTTTCAGCTTTTTCAGTTCGGCATGAATGGGCTTGTACTGCAAATAATTCTCGCCGTTCTCTATCAGCTTTTGCAGCTCTTTCATGCGCTGCTCGGCGGTTTTCATTCCCTCCCGGATAGAAAAGGCTTCATCACTGACAGAGGAAAGAGAAGCGTCCAACTCGTCAAGAGTGGAGATACCATGCTCCGCAAGATAATTCGCTGCCTGTGATATGGTTTTCAGTTCGTCGGCTGCGTGTTGGTGCTGCCAGCTCTGCGAATACTTCCGGCTCTTTTCCCTCTGAACGCTCAAATACCTCATCAGAAGATTTGCAAGGTTCGGGGACTTTGGCGGCTGTGGTTTTCTTGGGGCAGTTTCCCACGCCGCAAGCAGTCCGGCAATCCATTCTTTGAGGTTGCCGATCTGCGCCCGGATTTCCTTTATCAGTCTGTTTGATTTGCGGATAGCCCGGTTCAGTTCGCCTTTCTCGGTGGCTATGCCTTTCTTCTCCATTTGACAGGCGGCTACGCCCATGTGGACAGTGGGTATCTCGTCAATTCCTCTCTCGGCGTTGCTGCGGTGGTCGATACGCTCTGTGCTTCCGGCGTGTTCAAGATAGCTGTTTGAAATATCAGCCCACGCCTTGCGCCACAAGAGGGCGTTACCTTTGTCGTTCCAACCTGTGAGGTCAACCTTGTGGGTCTTGTATCTGCCGCTTGGCAAGCGTATGCGCTCGCCGTTCTCGTCAAGGTCATATTCCTTTTTGGACTTCGCCGCCCATGCGCCGCGCTCGTCAAGTGGTCGCATAGTTAGCATGATATGACAATGGGGGTTGCCACTGTCGGTGTCATGGATAGCAAAATCCACACACATTCCTTTGGAAACAAATTGAGAGGAACAGTATTCCCGGACAAGCCGTATCTGTTCCTCTCGTGATAATTCTATGGGGAGTGCTGCGTCAATCTCACGCGCAAGCTGGGCGTTTCCGGCTTTCTCATAAAGCTCCACGCTGTTCCATAAGGTAGAACGGTCAGAGAAAGAGGGTGGGGCATGGGGCGGCAGCATGATTTCGTTATGGACAACGCCGCCTTTGCGGGTGTAGTCGTGGGTCATTCCGTCCCACTCGTTTGTCAGCTTTTCGCCGCTTCGGTAGGCGGCTGCGGCAACGGCTGATTTGCCTTTGCCCCGGCTGACTATGCTAATGTTACAATGGTAAATGGCTATGGGTATCACCTCCAGTATAGCGGATATAAAACTTGTGGAAAATGAATAGCTTGCGTAGCAAGGTGTTCGATTTCCGCAAGTACACAAAAGGGTAGACAGCGCAAGCTGTCGCAGGGGAAGTGTAGCGTCCCCTGTCTGCGGCAAAGCCGCCAATCGTAGCGCGGGGTAAAATCCCTGTGCGAAGATAAAGCCCTCGGCAGAGCGCACACGCCCGTTAGGGTGTATAAGTGCGCCCTTAGTGTCTAAGGGATTTATTCAGCGTCCCCGTTCTCGGCTCGTTTTTTCAGATATTCCTGTACCGGCTCACTCGTCAGTGCAAACCTAAGAAGTGCTGCGGCTTCCTCGTCGGTCATGTTCTTTGCTTCCGGCACAATGCTTTCAAAGACTGCGCCCCGGACGATAAGGCGGTGGCTGCGTGTTCTGCGTTCCTCTTTGGACAGCTTCTGACGCAACATCTTTTCCCGGTTCTCAAACTGGCGGATTTTCTTCTTTCCGTCCTCAATCTCGGCTTGCAGCTCCTCGCGGGTTTTCTCTTTTGGTTTTGTCATGGTTGGTCGCTCCTTTCTGCTCATAGGCATAGAAAAAGGACAGTCGATTTTCTCGGCTGCCCTTGTGAGTGGGTTATTTTATTTATGTTGTGTGCTGTTGAAAAAACACTTTATCCGATGTTCAATACATCATGGATTACCCAGGGTTGAACTGTAACCATAACCATATATATATAAATTACAAACAAAAGCACTTCGACCGTACCATTAACATTCTCGGATTGAAGTTTTTTTCTAAAATTATTCGGCAAAGCTTTTGATAACAGATAATAAATCCAATATCCCAAACAGGCTCCAGCCGTATTTATAATAAGGTCATTTATATCCGATGAACCCCAGCCAAACATCTGAACAATTTCAACAGATAAAGAGAATAAAAAGCCAGTTAATGCAACTGTCTTTATGTGATGATACTTTTTATACAGAAATGGCAGGAAAACTCCTAAAGGTACAAATAAAATTAAATTAAGTATAGTATCTATTGGTCCGGTTATCATACCGAGAAACGGAATCAGGGAAATCTTTGGACTAAATGATATTGTGCTTGTATAGCCAATACCTGCTACGGTTAAAATTCCAAATAGATAATAGCAAAACACAAATACAGCAGCAATATGAAGAAGGCTTTGCTCTCTTCCCGATTTTCTAAGATATAAAAAATACAATATGAGAATTGGAACTATAAACACATACCCGCTAATTGAACGGATAATAATGTCAGAAATTGGTAACATTTTTTTCACTCCTTTACTTGCTATCAAAAATTGTTTTCAAGTATATTATACATAATCGTGAGCCAAAATTAAAGTCGCATATTATTAAGTTTTTCTTCAATTTACCTGAATACCTGTGCTTGTATCTACATCATTTTAGCCTGTCGGCGGCGTTGTTCTCTCTGGCGTACCGCCGCGCTGCTTCCCGGCGTTCCTCGCTGTATGGGGCGGTCAGACGGAAAGAGAAACGCCCCTTTGCAATATCAAACTCCATGCAACCTGTTTCGGGGTCTGTGTCAGTCTTGCAGCACTCGTCGGGGTACTGCTCGGCATAAGCGGCAAGCCGCTTTTTGAGGTTGGTGTTGTGGGTGCGGATATGGATAAGGGGGTCTTTCTCGTCAAACCATATATCAGTGGTCTTTTCCTGTTTGGTAAGCCCTGTTCTCATGCAAGCTCCTTTCTACGCCCCTGTTACGCAATAGGGGCATTTTTCGGGTGTTTTCCTCGACTCTTGACTTGGGTAAAACGGCGTTTTTGACGATAAAAACCGCCCAAACGGGGAATGTATCGTCGGGGCGGCTGTTATCGCAAGATTTCTGTTTTTTCCGGCTCTTGACCGTCAGACGCAGAAAAACGCAGACTGTCGGCAAGTATCGTTTTCAGCAACTTGTCGGAGAATGTTTCTGTGCCGCTGGGATTGAAAAACAGCTCCGCAACAATGGTCTGCCCGTTCCTCTGTGTCGTGATAACTCCGTCCGGCTTAGTCAGTGGGGTAGGTGTTCCTTTCTTTTCTGTCAATCGGTTTCTCCTTTCTCCGGGCGCAAAAGAGGGACTTCCCGTAGTTCGGAAAATCCCTCTCTGATGTTGGCTATTCTGTTTTATGGTGCGGACAGTGCAGCGGCAGCCTGCGCCTTTTTCTTCGCCCGATATTCCCGCGCTTTGATACGGTCATACTCCCGTTGCTTTTCAAGATTTCTCGCCCGGTATTCTCTTGAATAGTTGCGGTGGTAGGCTCGGCTCTTTTCCTTTCTTGCTTCTTCGATTTCCTCACGCATTTGCCGGATTTCCTGCTCTGTCGGCTCTGCAAGCTGTGTCAGTTCATTTTCAAATCTGCCGATATGGTTAAAGTATATCCCGATATGCTGAATAGCCTGTTTTGCCCTTTTCTTGTCGCGTTCATGCACTTCAATCCGGCTGATAAACTCGTTGAGGATAGTCGGGGTAAGGTCGGTAAAGTCAGCGTAACGGTCTATCAGCTTTACAAACTTCTGCGCCCGTCCTCCCGCGTTTTCAAAAGCGGATAGCTGCTCCCTAAGCTGTTCAAGCTCCGCTTTCAGTGAGTAGTATTCTTCGGAATACTTCTGCGACATCTGCTCATAGCGGTCTTGTGGGATAGTACCCAGCACGTTGTCCTCATAAAGTTTATTCAGCACCTTGTCAATCTGTTCAAGGCGCGTCGTGATTTGCGGGATACGCTTCTGTTGTTTCTTTACTTTGTCAGTCTGCTGCATGGCAAGGCTCTTTTTCACTAAGGCTTCAAACTCTGCCCGGTTGCTGATAGAGTATTCCGCGATTTTTTTCAGCACATCTGCGACGGTCTGCATAAGCAGATCCGCGTCCATGATGTGCGGAGAGCTGCACTTGGGATTTTTGGCTTTTCCCTTGTGGTACTCGCTGCAATAGGCAACATGGCGCTTGCCGCCGTTCCTGTAATCTATGCGGATGTGCATTTTTGCGCCGCAGTCTTTACAGAAAAGCAAGCCTGACAGAGGGTGGATTTCTCCGTCCCCGTTGGGGCGTTTGACAGGTGCGTTTTCCAAAATCCGCTGCACATTTTCAAAGTCGGTGCGGTCGATAATCGGCTCATGCACATTTTCTGTGATGTGCCACTGGCTTCTGTCTACATAGTGGTTTCTCTTATCTCGGAAATGCTTTGCGGTCTTGAAGTTGACTACATCGCCGCAATACTCTTGCCGCGTGAGGATATGGGTCAGCGTGGCTTTGTTCCACTTGTAGCGGTTATTCTCATTGAGCGTTTTATTTTTACAAGTCCCCCGCCCCCGGTCTTTCATGTAGAATGTAGGGGTCGGGATTTGCTCCTGTGTCAGATATACGGCGATTTGGTTTCGGTTTTTCCCGTCCAAAAACAGACGGAAAATAAGGCGTACAACCTCGGCGGCTTCCTTGTCGATTATCCAAAAGTCCTTGTTGTCCGGGTCTTTGATATAGCCGTAAGGGGCTTCGGTGGCAACCGGCTTTCCGCTCATGCCTTTGGTCTTAATGCCCGTTTTCACTTTTTTGCTGATGTCCTTTGCGTACCACTCCGACATGATATTGATAAAAGGGGCAAACTCTAATGTGTCAGGGTTTTCGCTGTCTATGCCGTTGTTGACTGCGATAAAGCGTACATTGTGATGTTGTATAAATAAAGTTGACACCTTATTCTCAAAGAATTCATGTATAATAAAGAGAATAAGGAGGAACTTTC